>NZ_JBQQER010000038.1:0-505 GCF_052259045.1 Psychrobacter sp. 1Y11 | reverse complement strand
CGACCGGCCTTGGGCTTGACCTGTCCCTTCCCGATGGAGGCAACGACCCGGGCCTCCCGCATCGCCTTCTCGACGTAGGACACGCTGCGCTTGCCCTCGAACGCGATGTCCTCGACCCGGGTGCCGGCGGCCTTGCGCTCCAGTGCGAAGCGGCCGAATGCGAGGCGCTGGGCCTGGATCAGGGTGCGGTCCTGCGCGCCGGCATCCCGGCGACGGGTCAGGGACCGCTCGGCCTCCCGGGCTGTCTTCAGGGCACGGGGCGCGATCACGCGCAGGTCGAGCTCCCGGGCCTCCTCGACCGTGACGCCGAAGCAGTCGACCAGCATCTGCGGGTTGGTGCGGTAGCGGGGGTCCACGGACCGCCTCTTGTACGTGGCGCTATGGCCCTGGGCGGCGCGCCGGGCCTTGGCGATGACGCTGCCCATCAGGGTGACGGCCCTGGTGCAGGAAAGGCCGCACAGGGGCGCCAGGCGCCTGACCTCGGTCTTGAGCGCGTCCGGCTCCA
>NZ_JBQQER010000037.1:0-507 GCF_052259045.1 Psychrobacter sp. 1Y11 | reverse complement strand
AAAAAAGCGCCCTAGAGCGCTTTTTTCTTTGCTTTATATAGTCATATTACTTTATTGCTTTGTAGCCCCAAAGGTACCTTGGAAAGTAGTACCCGTTCCTGGATCAGTGCCTGTTCCTGGTACATCGCTACCTTCACTATTCAGTGCTTCTTGATAGATACCGCCTAGGAAGTTTGCATCTTCACCATAGAATCCACCTGCCGTCGCAACGTTGTTCGCCGCATTGGTTCCAGCAAAGGTGTTGCCATTGATATTAGCAGTGATGGCAATGTTCTTGTCAGTAAACGTCAAGTCACCCGTTAGTGAGTCATTGACAAAATCAACGTCAAACGCAGAAGTACCATTCAGCACTAGGTTCATCGGATTGCCATTGGCTGCTAAATGCAAGTTGTCTGCATAGGTCGCAACACCCGTGTACTGCACGGTTCCATCGTTAATACCATTAGCCACATCATACTTAGCCTGAGCTTTTAGGTAATCCATGTCCGCTTGTGCCGTGCTGTTACC
>NZ_JBQQER010000036.1:0-511 GCF_052259045.1 Psychrobacter sp. 1Y11 | reverse complement strand
CAACCTCCAGATCCGCGGCGTCTCCGACGCGACGCGCACGCCGCTCGCCCGGCTACTGGAAGCCGCCGGGCTCGGCGACGCGCGTAGCGATGGCGGCCCGCAGCGGCTGACGCTGACAAGCCCCCTCGCCGGCCGCGATCCGACCGAAACGTTCGATGTGCCGGCCCTCGCGCGTGCGGTGGAGGCGGCGGGGCTCGCCGTGCCGGGGCTGCCGGCCAAGACGCTGGTGGTGGTCGAAGGGCGCCTGGGTGCGGAGCTGCCGGAGGCCGACGCGTACCTGTTCTCACATATATCCGGGGACATCGGGATCGCGGTCGCCGGAGGTCAGGGCTTTCACGATCTCGCCACCTGCGCTGCGGAGGAGGCGCCGGCCGCGATAGCGGCACTGCTGCAGGCCTTCGCCCGGACCGGATTGCGGCGAATGCGCGATCTGTCGCCCGATGACTTCAGCGCACTGGACAATGCCGTTCGGGTCGAAATCCAGACGCAGGTCCCCTCTCCCTTGCGGGAG
>NZ_JBQQER010000035.1:0-581 GCF_052259045.1 Psychrobacter sp. 1Y11 | reverse complement strand
GAGGGCGGTGCGGGTAATGACGTGCCAGCCGATAGCAGCCGCTATGCCACCGATTACCTATGGAATGAAGTATTAACGCCTGATAACTTGCTGGCCATCCTCGGCCACTTTATGCACTTGCAGATAGAGGAAGAAGAAGACGCAATCGGGCGCAAGTCTAAAAAGGAAACCATGATGTTTCCGCGCTATCATCAGTGGGATGTGGTGACCAAGTTAGTCGATGCGGCCATTACTGAGGGCGCGGGCCAAAAGTATCTCATTCAGCACAGTGCGGGTTCAGGCAAGTCTAACTCTATCGCATGGACAGCGCATCAGCTATCGACCTTATACAACAGTGACGGCGATAAGCAGTTTGACTCGGTCATTGTGATTACCGATCGCACCGTGCTTGATGACCAGCTTCAAGACACTATCTATCAGTTTGAACATGCCGATGGCGTAGTCGGCAAAATTAACCGCAAAGAAGGTGACGGCTCAAAGTCTGAGCAGCTCGCCGAAGCATTGGTCAACTCCCAGCCGATTATTATCGTCACTATTCAAACCTTTCCCTTTGTGCTCAAAGCCATTGAAGACTCTAGTGT
>NZ_JBQQER010000034.1:0-683 GCF_052259045.1 Psychrobacter sp. 1Y11 | reverse complement strand
CCACGTCACGCGCGAGAAGGCCGATGACGAGCCAGAACGATATCCGGGACGGGGATACCCGCCCGCTGCATCACGCCAAGTCCGAGGCGCCGGAGGTGATGTACGTCCCCCGCTACACCGGGGTTCAGCGCGTGAACCACTGGATCACCGCGATCCTGTTCACGCTGCTGACCCTCTCGGGGCTGGCGATGTTCACGCCTTACCTGTTCTCGCTGACCGGCCTGTTCGGCGGCGGGCAGGCGACGCGCGCGATCCATCCGTGGTTCGGCGTCGCCCTGGCGGTGAGCTTCTTCTTCCTGTTCGTGCGCTTCTGGAAGCTCAACATCCCCAACAAGGACGATGTCGCGTGGTCGATGAAGATCGGCGACGTGGTCACCAACCGGGAGGACCGCCTGCCCGAGCTCGGCAAGTACAATGCCGGCCAGAAGGGCGTGTTCTGGGGCCAGACCGCGCTGATCGGCGTGATGTTCGTCACCGGCCTGATGATCTGGAACACCTACTTCGGCGGGTTGACCACCATCGAGACCCAGCGCTGGGCGCTGCTCGCCCACTCGCTCGCGGCCGTGATCGCCATCGCGATCATCGTGGTCCACATCTACGCCGGCATCTGGGTGCGCGGCACCGGCCGGGCGATGGTGCGCGGCACGGTGACGGGCGGCTGGGCCTACCGGCATCACCGCAAG
>NZ_JBQQER010000033.1:0-694 GCF_052259045.1 Psychrobacter sp. 1Y11 | reverse complement strand
CGCCGCTCATTACCAGCGCTGCCGACACTGACGACATTGCTACCCGTGGATGTTCCTACTACAGAAGTGGCACCAGTTGGGATAAAGCTCGCTACGGTGGAGGCGGTCACTACCGAGTTGTTGCCAATGCCAACTGCACCATCTAAGCCTTTAGCTATACTGACGTTATTACCGATAGCAAGGGCGTTGTCGGCTGCGACGCTATTGCCCGTACCGATACTGACACTAGATAGGCCTGAGGCTTTGGCATTGGTTCCTATGGCAATTGATTCATCTGCTGAGGCTTTGGCTCGTGCGCCAATAGAGACGGTTCTGTTGGTAGTGACTTTTTGTCCTGCTTCAAAGCCTATGGCAACGTTTTGATCCCCATCTACTGTACTGCCTGCTTTAAAGCCTAAGGCTGAGTTAAAGGAGCCTTTTACGTTATTGCCCGTTTCAGAACCAATACCGATGTTTGATCTACCTCTGACGATGGAGGCGGACTCTGTGCCTAAGGCGATGTTGTCACGTCCAACGACTTGTGAGCCTGCGCCAAAGCCGTTGACAGATTTATCACCGCTGCCACCAATAGCGATGTTCGATTTGTTGCCAGGTGCGGAGGATTTACTGCCTGAGAGGTTACCGATTGAGATGCTTCTATTCGATAGGGCTTGTGCTTGTGGACCGATAGCGGTGGCATCTTCGCCTGTCGCTG
>NZ_JBQQER010000032.1:0-728 GCF_052259045.1 Psychrobacter sp. 1Y11 | reverse complement strand
GATCCAACTGATCCAACTGATCCAACTGATCCAACTGATCCAACTGATCCAACTGATCCAACTGATCCAACTGATCCGACTGATCCGACTGATCCGACTGATCCTACACCAGAGCCAACCAACCCAGAAGCTGAACCTAACACAGATGCCACTGGCATCATGAGCAACACCTTAAGTAGTAAATCAGGTCTAGGCACTAGTAACGCTATTGGTTTCCGTCAATTCGTTACAGACAATGAAACCTACACGACAACGTCAGGTAGTGGTGAGAACGAAGCGCCAAATATGATTGAAGACAGTAGTGTTGATAACTTAACCTACAATACTATTGAAGCCCGTCTCGACATCGTTAAGCCTAATAAGTTTAATACGGCCAGACAGGACTTTACTCTAACTACCGTTAGAGATGATGACGTGGATGTGGCGAATACTGATGGCTTCAAACAGTCTGCACAAGCCAATGAAGTGTTATGGCAGAATGTGAGAACAGGTGTTCCAATCTCTCCGAACGCCGATCTGACACTTCCATATCAGTCTGTGTATAAGAACTTTGATTCGCAGATGCAGATTGGTCATGTGTATGGTGACCTAGATAAGCGTTCAGGTATCTCATCAGGTATCAAATCGCGTTATGCTAACGTCTATGTCGTCGGTAACAGCACGGCACAAGCGGACATGGATTACCTAAAAGCTCAGGCTAAGTATGATGTGGCTAATGGTATTAACGA
>NZ_JBQQER010000031.1:0-912 GCF_052259045.1 Psychrobacter sp. 1Y11 | reverse complement strand
TATAGTTAAGTCTTTATAAAATCGATACAGCCCATATCATGAAACAGTTTAGGTAAATTATTCTCCATCCACCCTTGGCGCAGAAACTTAGCCTGTGCCCACTTCTTCTCGATAGGGTTCAAATCAGGGCTGTACGGTGGTAGCCAAAGAATACGATGGCCATGTCTGTTGAGTAGCTTTTGAATACGCTTACTCTTATGAAATCGAGCATTATCCATGACAATCACGCATTTAGTTTTAAGACTTGGGATTAGCGTGTATTTGCACCAGTGGTAGAATATGCTGCTGTTAATATTGTGTTCAAAGTAATCAAGCGCAAATAGCATTTTTTCATAGAGAGCTCCGATGACATTAGTACGCTTCTTTGCTTGCCAGTTGTAGCTATCGATACAGGGTTTACCAATCGGTGCATAGCCATGAGTACGAATGGTTTCAGCCTCAAAGCCGCTTTCATCCATATAGACAATGGGGTAGCCTTGCTGCGTAAAGCGATCAAGCCTACTCTGGAATACCGCTCTTTTTATCGGACACGCTTTTGGATGTTTTAAGGTCTTTTTTTTGACTGATACCAAGACGCTTTAAAGCATTAAAGATGCCCGTTTTACTACAGTTCAAGCGACGAGCTCTTTCATAGTTATAATCATCTGGGTATCTTTTTACGTCTTCAATCAAGGCGTCATCAGGTATTTTAGTCGGTGCTTTATTTCTAGTTGTTTTAGGAGCTAAATTCTTCTGCCAGCTGTGAATGGTACTGGTGCTAAGTCCATAAAATAGCGCAGCTTCTCTTATGGTCATACCATCAGCGATGCTAGAAAGTACCTGTTTGCGATAGTCTATTGAATAAGTCATCGTTTATTTCATTAAATGCAATTGTTAATAGGATTGTATCGGTTTTATTTGGATTAGACTATA
>NZ_JBQQER010000030.1:0-939 GCF_052259045.1 Psychrobacter sp. 1Y11 | reverse complement strand
GCCGCTCGGCCAGGTCGGGCTGGGCGCGCAGTTCGGCCGCCAGGCGGGCGAGTTCGCGCGCGGCGCGGTCGCCGGCCCGGCGGGCATCGGCCTCCAGCTGGCGGCGCAGGCGCGGTTCGAGCTGATGCTCCAGGCGCAGCTTGGCCCGGCTGGCATCCTCGATCGCCTGGTCGATGAACACCAGGCGGTCGGCAAACGCCCGCAGGCGCGGGTCGGGGGCGGCCCGGGCGTCCTGGTATTCGGCCCGCAGCGCCGTGAAGGCGGCGATCAGCCGGGCGTCGAGGCGGTCGTTCTTGGCCCGGCGCAGATGCATCTCGGCGAACGCCTTGACCTGCAGGGGCTGGTGCAGGCGGACCTCCAAGCCGCGGGCGCGCAGGGCATCGGCGACGCCGCGCTCGTAGCCGCCTGACGCTTCCAGGCCGATGCAGGTGACACCGGCGGCGGTGAGTTGGGCGGCCAGGGCGTCCCAGCCCTCGACGGTGTTGGCCACCTGCCACGGCTTGATGCCGGGCTTGGCGGGCGAGCCGTGGGGCGGCGCCGGATGCAGGGCGATGTCCAGGAACGCCTTGCCGACATCGATCCCGGCTACGGGCCGCGTACCGGCTTCGGGCCTGCTCTCGGGCCTGCTCTCGGGTGCTCCCTTGGATGTGGGTTTGGGTATGCTCGTAGGTGCGGTCTTGGCTTGGCGTCGGGGTTTGCTAGAGTGAGCCATCTTCGTCGTCCCATCCTTGCGATGCGAACCGGGCGTTCAATCAACCATCCGGGTCCGATGAAGAGGGCGACTGCGATCCTGCTCAGGACCAGCCCGCGGCGCAGGCCACAGGCTCAGGTGCCAACGATCCGACAGTCGCCGCCGGCTCTGGGGTGGCCACCCCAGAGCCGGCATCCCTCGCGGGACAGGGGCAATCTGACATGATTCGCTAATACAAGGGGCCGGAG
>NZ_JBQQER010000029.1:0-1284 GCF_052259045.1 Psychrobacter sp. 1Y11 | reverse complement strand
AGGGTGGATGGAGAATAATTTACCTAAACTGTTTCATGATATGGGCTGTATCGATTTTATAAAGACTTAACTATATATAGAATTAAATCATAATATTAATTCCTAATAGCACATATTGAATACTAAAGATAAAATATTATCGTAAAATATCAGCGATGCGATCTTTAAGCTCTTATACTAGAAGATATAGTTCGCTATGCCCCACATAAGACTTAAAGATGAATACTAGATTAGAAATTCTTTTTTCAAAATTAAAAAAGTATAGTTCATTCAAAACTAGATTCAATAAACTTAATTAAATTTATGAAAATATATTGTGTTTAACTTGTGGTCATCTTTGGTTGAAGTTATAGGTATTTAACATACTTTAATATCTTTCTTGAATCTTCTTACTTATAAAAATTAAGAATAGACCTGAACAAAAATTTATAATTGCCCATGCTTCTTTTGGTAAATATACTTTTATTATTGGATTAAAAATAAGAGCTAATACAACAAAAATCCAAGGTAATGTAGCTTCATTTTTTTCATAAGATATATGTGCTGCCCATGCAAAAACACCACATGCTATGAGTCGTAGCAATGTGTAATAGCCATATGGTAATGGTAATATTCCAAAAAAAAGAAAACCTGCTGTAATGTATATAACTATTTTTGGCATCTACCAAGCACCAAACCAAATACCAATGCCATGGACTATAGCTATAGGGAAGAATAATGCACCTGCTATCAAGAAGCCCCATCGCTCATCTGAAAAACAAGTAATTACGTGAGTGAGCCACGCTCCAAAAAACCCAATGAAAATGAAGATTAGTATCTCGCCTTCACCTTTCATTTTTTTTAGATTATTCATTATATTAACATTCCAATTAAATATATCACCGAAAAAATAGAATCAAATTCCGCGTGTTTCTAAAAATTTATAAAACTGCAGTAAAATGACTTTAGACTAAATATACGAATATCATATTATAACTATTAAATTAAAAAACCTACATTAGTTAGCTTAAATTTTATTTCAAGAGGCGTATAGCTTAGATATGATGGTTTGTTTATATATAAGAATAGAAGACAAAGAAAGCCCCCCCAACATACTAAAGTATGTTGGGGGGCTTTCTAAGAATAGAGAGCTGACGAACGAGGAGAGCGAGGAAATAGTCAAAGCACTGCTTTGACCCGAGCGCAAGAGAAAATACCTTAAAGGGGATTTTCTGCGTAGGTCACATGATGATGACTAAATTAAAGATAAAAAAAAGAGCCACCCGGTTAAGGGTGACTCTTCTT
>NZ_JBQQER010000028.1:0-1350 GCF_052259045.1 Psychrobacter sp. 1Y11 | reverse complement strand
AGCCAAATCAAAACCGATAGCGAGAGCCTAGAGCACTGGGGCAAAGACTGGACCAAACATTTTGCGCCCGCCGCCTCTGCCATTGTTTTTCCAAAATCGACCGAGCAAGTGCAAGCTATCGTATTATTAGCCAACGAGCATAACGTGGTCTTGACCCCAAGCGGTGGTCGTACTGGCCTATCGGCAGGCGCAGTGGCCGCTAACGGCGAGATAGTCGTCAGCATGGATAAGATGAATCAGATTGGCACATTTTATCCCGCTGATCGCCTAGTGGAGATCGAAGCCGGTGTGGTCACCGAGCAACTGCAGCAGTTCGCTGAATCTAAGGATTTGTACTATCCGGTTGATTTTGCCTCGGCAGGTTCGAGCCAAATGGGCGGCAACATCGGCACCAATGCCGGCGGCATAAAGGTGATTCGCTATGGTATGACCCGCCAATGGATTATGGGCTTAACGGTAGTCACTGGCAAAGGTGATATCTTGCACCTCAATCGCGGGATGATCAAAAACGCCACCGGTTATGACTTGCGTCAATTGTTTATCGGCTCTGAGGGCACGCTAGGTTTCGTCACTCAGGCGCAGATTAAGCTAGACCGACTCCCGCAAGACTTAAACGTCATGGTGCTAGGCATGGACAGCTTCAACGATGTGATGAACGTACTATCCGCCTTTCAGGCTAAGATTGATTTAACTGCTTTTGAGTTCTTTGATGAGGTGGCAATAGATAAGCTTATGGCACATGGTCAAGTACAAGAGCCGTTTGAATCGCGCACCAAGTTTTATACTCTGCTAGAGTTCGAAGCGCCTTATGAGCCGATTATGGATAAGGCGATGGCAATCTTTGAGAAGTGTATGGAGCAAGGCTGGGTTGCCGATGGCGTGATGAGTCAGAGCCTGGCGCAAGCAGCAGAGCTATGGAAGCTACGCGAATATATCTCTGAGACCATCTCGGTCTTTACGCCCTATAAGAACGACGTGTCGGTACTCATCAGCTACGTGCCTGAGTTTATCGAAGAGATTGATGCGATTGTCAGTAGCAACTATCCTGATTTTGAAGTGTGTTGGTTTGGGCATATCGGCGATGGGAATTTACATCTTAATATCTTAAAGCCTGAGAACATGAGCAAAGATGACTTCTTTGATGAGTGTCAAATCGTTAATAAATATGTGTTCGAGACGGTACAAAAATACGGTGGCTCGGTATCGGCTGAGCATGGTGTAGGGATGACTAAGAAGCCTTATCTAGAATATAGCCGTAGCGCCCTTGAGATTGACTATTTGCGCGAGGTCAAAAAGGTCTTTGATCCTAATAATATTATGAATCGTGGTAAGATTTTCGATATGTAGTAG
>NZ_JBQQER010000027.1:0-1790 GCF_052259045.1 Psychrobacter sp. 1Y11 | reverse complement strand
GATTTGCCAGATTAGATGAGCCAAGATTAGAAGTCGTCTTACTATTTATAGTGAAGACTTCAAGCAAGATTAAACTGAAGAGTTTGATCATGGCTCAGATTGAACGCTGGCGGCAGGCTTAACACATGCAAGTCGAGCGGAAACGATGGGAGCTTGCTCCCAGGCGTCGAGCGGCGGACGGGTGAGTAACACTTAGGAATCTACCTAGTAGTGGGGGATAGCTCGGGGAAACTCGAATTAATACCGCATACGACCTACGGGAGAAAGGGGGCAACTTGTTGCTCTCGCTATTAGATGAGCCTAAGTCGGATTAGCTAGATGGTGGGGTAAAGGCCTACCATGGCGACGATCTGTAGCTGGTCTGAGAGGATGATCAGCCACACCGGGACTGAGACACGGCCCGGACTCCTACGGGAGGCAGCAGTGGGGAATATTGGACAATGGGGGCAACCCTGATCCAGCCATGCCGCGTGTGTGAAGAAGGCCTTTTGGTTGTAAAGCACTTTAAGCAGTGAAGAAGACCATACGGTTAATACCCGTATGCGATGACATTAGCTGCAGAATAAGCACCGGCTAACTCTGTGCCAGCAGCCGCGGTAATACAGAGGGTGCAAGCGTTAATCGGAATTACTGGGCGTAAAGCGAGCGTAGGTGGCTTGATAAGTCAGATGTGAAATCCCCGGGCTTAACCTGGGAACTGCATCTGATACTGTCAGGCTAGAATAGGTGAGAGGAAGGTAGAATTCCAGGTGTAGCGGTGAAATGCGTAGAGATCTGGAGGAATACCGATGGCGAAGGCAGCCTTCTGGCATCATATTGACACTGAGGTTCGAAAGCGTGGGTAGCAAACAGGATTAGATACCCTGGTAGTCCACGCCGTAAACGATGTCTACTAGTCGTTGGGTCCCTTGAGGACTTAGTGACGCAGCTAACGCAATAAGTAGACCGCCTGGGGAGTACGGCCGCAAGGTTAAAACTCAAATGAATTGACGGGGGCCCGCACAAGCGGTGGAGCATGTGGTTTAATTCGATGCAACGCGAAGAACCTTACCTGGTCTTGACATATCTAGAATCCTGCAGAGATGCGGGAGTGCCTTCGGGAATTAGAATACAGGTGCTGCATGGCTGTCGTCAGCTCGTGTCGTGAGATGTTGGGTTAAGTCCCGCAACGAGCGCAACCCTTGTCCTTAGTTACCAGCGGGTTAAGCCGGGAACTCTAAGGATACTGCCAGTGACAAACTGGAGGAAGGCGGGGACGACGTCAAGTCATCATGGCCCTTACGACCAGGGCTACACACGTGCTACAATGGTAGGTACAGAGGGCAGCTACACAGCGATGTGATGCGAATCTTTCAAAGCCTATCGTAGTCCAGATTGGAGTCTGCAACTCGACTCCATGAAGTAGGAATCGCTAGTAATCGCGGATCAGAATGCCGCGGTGAATACGTTCCCGGGCCTTGTACACACCGCCCGTCACACCATGGGAGTTGATTGCACCAGAAGTGGATAGCCAAACCTTTTAGGATGGCGTTCACCACGGTGTGGTTGATGACTGGGGTGAAGTCGTAACAAGGTAGCCGTAGGGGAACCTGCGGCTGGATCACCTCCTTATAGACGGCATTCGCTCAGCAAGAATTCACAACAAGTTGTTCTTTAGTTTAGTTTGTTTATAAGCCTTATTGTATAAAGCCATGCTTTAGACATTAAAGGCCTGTAGCTCAGCTGGTTAGAGCACCGTGTTGATAACGCGGGGGTCGGCAGTTCAAGTCTGCCCAGGCCTACCATTATTA
>NZ_JBQQER010000026.1:0-2345 GCF_052259045.1 Psychrobacter sp. 1Y11 | reverse complement strand
TCGTTAATACCATTAGCCACATCATACTTAGCCTGAGCTTTTAGGTAATCCATGTCCGCTTGTGCCGTGCTGTTACCAACGACATAGACGTTGGCATAGCGTGATTTGATACCTGATGCGATACCTGAACGCTTATCTAGATCACCATAAACATGACCAATCTGCATCTGTGAATCAAAGTTCTTGTACACAGATTGATATGGAAGTGTCAGATCGGCAGTTGGAGAGATAAATACTCCAGTGTTTACTCCCTTCCATAACACTTCGTTTGTAGCTGCAGACTTCTTAAAACCATCTGTGTTTGCAACGGCAACATCATCAGCTCTAACGGTAGTCAACGTGAAGTCTTGTTTGGCAGTATTAAACTTATTAGGCTTAACGATGTCGAGACGGGCTTCGATAGTATTGTAGGTTAAGTTATCAACACTACTGTCTTCAGTCATATTAGGTGCCATGCCTTCACCACTACCTGTGGTTGAGGTGTAGGTTTCGTTGTCTGTGACAAATTGACGGAAACCAATAGCGTTACTAGTGCCTAGACCTGATTTACTACTTAAGGTGTTGCTCATGATGCCAGTGGCATCTGTGTTAGGTTCAGCTTCTGGGTTGGTTGGTCCCTGTGGAACCTCATCACCTTTAGTAGCGCCATAGGTACCTTGAGAACCATTACCGTCATAAACACCGCCTAGGTATTGACCGTCTTCTCCATAGAATCCACCTTGGGTGTTATAACCATTATTGTCAGCAGCATCACCTGAGAATTGGTTACCATCGATACCCGCAGTTAGTCCAATGTCTCCTGCGGTGTCAAACGATAAGGTTCCTTCTAGGTTGTTGTTCACAAAGTCAGCTGTGAATACTGAAGTGCCGTATTCAATAGCGTTACCAATACCGTTGGCACGGTTGGTTGCATCACCGGCGTAGTTAAAGACGCCTTCACCTGGCATGGTTTCAGTGGCATTACCAACGACGGCGACGCCATCTACAGGTAAGTCAGCGCCTAGTAAATCAGCTGTGCCTGCTACACCGTTGATGTGACCAACGCGCATGTCATCACCAAAGTCTTTGTACACTGAGGTGTAAGTGAGTGGTATCTCAGCGTTACCTACCGCTTCACTACCTTGGATCATCGCTGAGTCATCAACGTTGCTCTTGTAACCATTTTCTAGGGCTTGATCATCTTCACCTGAGACGAATACTGGTACGGCTGGCAGAGCGCCGTTCGATGCAGTGTCTGCTCTGGCGTCTAGGTTGTTACCGTTGTCATAGACGTCAAACTCACGAGTGCTGCCGACAAAGGTGTCACCAATGTTAATAGTTTGAGCTCCGGTTTTGTCCGATAGCTCACCACGCTCGCGTACTGGGGGTTCACCCTCAGTTCCAGGAGGACCTTGTGGACCCTCTGGACCCTCTGGACCCTCTGGACCCTCTGGACCCTCTGGACCTTCTGGACCTTCTGGACCTTCTGGACCTTCTGGACCTTCTGGACCTTCTGGACCTTCTGGACCCTCTGGACCCTCTGGACCTTCTGGACCTTCTGGACCTTGTGCGCCATCCTCACCGTCTACGCCATCTTGGCCATCTTCACCAGCATCGCCTTTATCGCCTTTAGGGCCTTCTGGACCTTGTGCACCATCTTCACCGTCTTGGCCATCTTCACCAGCATCGCCTTTATCTCCTTTAGGGCCTTCCGGACCTTGTGCACCATCTTCACCTGGAGCACCAGGCATGCCTGTGGCTCCGGTTGCACCAGTCGCACCGGTATCACCATCAATGGCACAAGAAGCCAAAATCATTGAGGTTAAAAGAATAATACTAGCTTTGAGGGGGGTTTTTAACTTTTTCGCTGTCGCAGCAGTTGCGATTGAATGACTTTTAGGTGACATTCGTCTTCCTCCATAAAGAATTTATGATAGTCCATTAAGTACCGATTAAAATTCGGTACTGCTATAGATAACCAAAAAATTTATTGGAAGTCAACTTTTAAAAATATCTTCTATGTTCACTTTTTATTTTTATTAGGACAAGAAGAGATTTTTATATAAAGTACAGTTGTACACTAATATATATATATAAAAATTAGTAACATAGCTAATATATATCTTATTTAAAGAATATAAATATTTTTTAAATAGCTCACAACCTATTAATGAAAATATTATGAAAATAATAATTTAATTTTTATCACTGTTTTAAATTATACTAAAACTAGCAATCATTTATGCAAATATATTTTAGTGCTATTTAAATAAATTAAAATCACAGACAAAAAAAGCGCCCTAGAGCGCTTTTTTCTTTGCTTTATATAGTCATATTACTTTATTGCTTTGTAGCCCCAAAGGTAC
>NZ_JBQQER010000025.1:0-2712 GCF_052259045.1 Psychrobacter sp. 1Y11 | reverse complement strand
GCGAACGAGGGGAAGTGAAACATCTCAGTACCCTTAGGAAGAGACATCAATTGAGATTCCCCAAGTAGCGGCGAGCGAACGGGGAGAAGCCGATTGGCACTAGAATAGAAGAACAGCGTGGGAAAGCTGACCATAGTAGGTGATAGTCCTGTATTTTAAATTCTAGCGTCAACATATTAAGTAGAGCGGGGCACGAGAAATCCTGTTTGAAGATGGGGGGACCATCCTCCAAGGCTAAATACTCCTGACTGACCGATAGTGAACCAGTACCGTGAGGGAAAGGCGAAAAGAACCCCTGTGAGGGGAGTGAAATAGAACCTGAAACCGTGTGCGTACAAGCAGTGGGAGCCACCTTGCGTGGTGACCGCGTACCTTTTGTATAATGGGTCAGCGACTTATATTCTGTAGCAAGGTTAACCGTTAGGGGAGCCGTAGGGAAACCGAGTCTTAATAGGGCGTCTAGTTGCAGGGTATAGACCCGAAACCGAGTGATCTATCCATGAGCAGGTTGAAAGTGCCGTAACAGGCACCGGAGGACCGAACCCACTGTCGTTGAAAAGCCAGGGGATGACTTGTGGATAGGGGTGAAAGGCTAATCAAACTCGGTGATAGCTGGTTCTCCCCGAAAGCTATTTAGGTAGCGCCTCGGACGAACACCATTGGGGGTAGAGCACTGTTTCGGCTAGGGGGTCATACCGACTTACCAAACCGATGCAAACTCCGAATACCGATGAGTGATATCCGGGAGACACACAGTGGGTGCTAACGTCCATTGTGGAGAGGGAAACAACCCAGACCGCCAGCTAAGGCCCCAAATTCCTAGTTAAGTGGGAAACGAGGTGGGAAGGCATAGACAGCTAGGAGGTTGGCTTAGAAGCAGCCATCCTTTAAAGAAAGCGTAATAGCTCACTAGTCGAGTCGGCCCGCGCGGAAGATGTAACGGGGCTCAAACTAGGAGCCGAAGCTGCGGATTTGAATTTGTTTTCAAGTGGTAGGGGAGCGTTGTGTAAGCCTGTGAAGGTGTGTTGTAAAGCATGCTGGAGGTATCACAAGAGCGAATGCTGACGTGAGTAACGATAATGCGAGTGAAAAGCTCGCACGCCGGAAGATCAAGGGTTCCAGTCCAACGTTAATCGGGGCTGGGTGAGTCGACCCCTAAGGCGAGGCCGAAAGGCGTAGTCGATGGGAAATCGGTTAATATTCCGATACTTGTTTATGATGCGATGGAGGGACGGAGAAGGTTATGTCAGCCTAGTGATGGTTATCTAGGTGAAAGGATGTAGGCTTGCGACTTAGGTAAATCCGGGTTGCAATATGGTCGAGATCTGATAGCAAGCTGTACTTGTACAGCGAAGTGGCAAATACCAGGCTTCCAGGAAAAGCTTCTAAGCGATAGTCATAAACGAATCGTACCCTAAACCGACACAGGTGATCAGGTAGAGAATACCAAGGCGCTTGAGAGAACTCTGCTGAAGGAACTAGGCAAAATGGTACCGTAACTTCGGGAGAAGGTACGCTATTGGTGGTGATAGGACACGCTCCTTGAGCTGCTGGTAGTCGCAGATACCAGGCTGCTGCAACTGTTTATTAAAAACACAGCACTCTGCAAACACGAAAGTGGACGTATAGGGTGTGATGTCTGCCCGGTGCTGGAAGGTTAATTGATGGGCTTAGCGTATGCGAAGGTCTTGATCGAAGCCCCAGTAAACGGCGGCCGTAACTATAACGGTCCTAAGGTAGCGAAATTCCTTGTCGGGTAAGTTCCGACCTGCACGAATGACATAATGATGGCAGCGCTGTCTCCAGCAGAGACTCAGTGAAATCGAAATCGCAGTGAAGATGCTGTGTACCCGCGGCTAGACGGAAAGACCCCGTGAACCTTTACTACAGCTTTACATTGAACTTTGACCTGACTTGTGCAGGATAGGTGGGAGGCTTTGAAGCAGACACGCCAGTGTTTGTGGAGCCAATCTTGAAATACCACCCTGGTCATGTTGGGGTTCTAACTCAGGTATAACAATACCGAGGACAATGTATGGTGGGTAGTTTGACTGGGGCGGTCTCCTCCTAAAGAGTAACGGAGGAGTACGAAGGTGCGCTCAGACCGGTCGGAAATCGGTCGAAGAGTATAAAGGCAAAAGCGCGCTTAACTGCGAGACCCACAAGTCGAGCAGGTACGAAAGTAGGTCTTAGTGATCCGGTGGTTCTGTATGGAAGGGCCATCGCTCAACGGATAAAAGGTACTCTGGGGATAACAGGCTGATACCGCCCAAGAGTTCATATCGACGGCGGTGTTTGGCACCTCGATGTCGGCTCATCTCATCCTAGGGCTGAAGCAGGTCCTAAGGGTATGGCTGTTCGCCATTTAAAGAGGTACGCGAGCTG
This sequence comes from Psychrobacter sp. 1Y11, assembly GCF_052259045.1. NCBI lineage: Bacteria > Pseudomonadati > Pseudomonadota > Gammaproteobacteria > Moraxellales > Moraxellaceae > Psychrobacter > Psychrobacter sp. 1Y11. Next base: position 327 of record NZ_JBQQER010000025.1, on the reverse strand, counting down.
GGTTTAGAACGTCGTGAGACAGTTCGGTCCCTATCTACCGTGGGCGTTGGAAATTTGAGAGGAGCTGCTCCTAGTACGAGAGGACCAGAGTGGACGAACCACTGGTGTTCGGGTTGTCATGCCAATGGCATTGCCCGGTAGCTACGTTCGGATGGGATAACCGCTGAAAGCATCTAAGCGGGAAGCCCACCTCAAGATAAGATTTCCCTAAAGAGCCGTTCAAGACTAGGACGTTGATAGGCAGGGTGTGGAAGCACAGCGATGTGTGTAGCTAACCTGTACTAATTGCTCGTTTGGCTTGACCATACAACACCCAAGTGGTTTGTA
>NZ_JBQQER010000024.1:0-3526 GCF_052259045.1 Psychrobacter sp. 1Y11 | reverse complement strand
ACTATTTGCGCGAGGTCAAAAAGGTCTTTGATCCTAATAATATTATGAATCGTGGTAAGATTTTCGATATGTAGTAGAGAGCTGTTTCTATTGTTATTGTCAATGATAGGTACGGGTGATAAACAATATAAAGCGTCAAGGATAGATACTAACAACCCTATAAATATTAAGAAACCCCTATGAAAATTTTAGACAGAAAAACCGTGAAAGATCAGTTAAATATGTCCATGGCTATCGACTCAATCGAGATGTTATTGAAGCTACAGGCGCAGCATCCAGAGTGGGTTAAATGCCCTGAACGTTTAGTTATTCCAACTTTTACAGTCAGTAATAAAAATAGTGGCTCACACTTATCGATGCCTTCGGTACTGTTTGACGGTAATGAGGAGTTTACTATCGTTAAACTGGTCACTATTTGCCCGGATAATCCACAGCGGAGTCTTCCGACAACTACTGCTGTGGTTAGTGTCTCAAACAATGACACTGGTGAAATGCTTGCCTTTATGGATGGCGTTTACGTTACCCAAGTGCGTACGGCAGCATTATCAGGTATCGCTAGCAAGTATCTAGCAAAGCCGGATAGTCAGCAAGTGACGGTAATAGGCTGCGGCGGCATGGCTTATGAGCAGCTAAATGCGGTGCTTACAGTTTGTCCAAACATTAAAACGGTCATGCTGTGGAATCGAGATATAAAGAGAGCTCATACTTTTAAAACCCAATTCGCTGATCAGTATCCAGAGTGGCCTGTGACCATCGACGTCTGTGAAGATATTGCTACTGCTGTAAAAGATGCCGATGTCATTAACTTAGCGACTCGTGCCACTGAAGGCTTGTTTGAAATCAATCAAATCAAAACCGATGCGCATATTAATGCGGTAGGTGCTTATCAGTCTGAGATGAAGGAGGTTAGCGATTCTATTATTGAAGTCTGCTCGCACATCTTTATTGACGATATTGCAGGTGGACGCCATGAAGCAGGCGATTTAATTCAGGCAGATGCTGCTGAGGATTGTGACTGGACTTGGAAAGAGTTAACGGGTGATTTAGCGGACTTAGTCACAAAAAACATTGCCATTGACCAAGATAAAAAAGGGGTAACACTGTTTAAGTCTGTTGGAGCTGCAAGCTTTGACGCTGCAGTCGCCCTAAAGATAGCGCAAGAAGCTAAAAAAGAAGGTTTAGGTCAGTATGTTGAATTATAAAGATTGAGGGCTAATCAATTTATTAACCTTACTAAAAATAATTCAAAAATAACCGATTTAAATAGACAGAGTCAGCTTATCATTTAGGAGTATTGATATGCGCCATCAAGTCATTGTCATTGGTGCAGGTATAGTAGGAACCTCCATAGCTTGGCATCTACAAAAGAACAATTCTCAAGTTCTCTTAATTGATAAAAAATCACCAGGAGAAGAAACTTCATATGGTAATGCAGGTATTATCACTAGAGAAGCGGTAACTACTAAACCATTTCCCAGAAGTTTTAGAGAGATTCTAAGGGTGCTACCAAATAACAGTACTGATATTCGATACCGTTGGTCTACAATCTACGGTTTTCAGCGCCCTCTATTTCAATACTGGGTAAACTCAAGTCGCAAAAAGCTTGAACAAATTGATAAAGAGTGGGTTACTTTAATTAATCATTGCACAAACGAGCATAACGTCATGATGCAGTCTTCAGGCGCTGACGAGTTGGTTCGCAAAATAGGCTGGATTGAGCTTCATCGTAACCCTTATGACTTTGAGAGCGCTATTAGCAACGCAGCAAAAGCGGTAGCGCAAGGCGTAGAGTATCAAGTTCTTACACTTGCAGATCTGAAAGAATTAGAGCCAAATGTAAACGTTACAGAGTACGCCGGAGCGATACATTGGAAAAACTCATGGCAGATAAAAAATCCAAGCCAGCTTGTAAAAGTATATGCTAAAGACTTTGAAAAAATGGCAGGGCAAATAAAGCAGGCAGATGTAAAAAATATCGTACAGACAAAAGAGGGGTGGCAGGTTGTTACCAATAGCGATACCTATTTATGTCAAAACTTAGTTATTGCAGCAGGACCTTGGTCAACCGACCTTATTGAGCCATTAGGTTATAAGATTCCTCTATTTCCTATGCGTGGCTATCATCAGCATTTTGCAATCACCGAGAAAAACTCATTTTCGCACAGTTTATTCGACGCTGATAAAGGTTTTGTTATGGGTGCAATGGATCAGGGAGTTAGGGTTACCACTGGTGCTGAAATAGCAATGCAAGATGCTCCAAAAGACTTTGATCAACTGGAAACAGTACTTACTTTTGCAAAAAAAGTTCTACCGCTTGACGTTGCTGCCGAGTCTGAAGCGTGGTGCGGTACTAGACCTTGCATGCCAGATATGAAGCCAGTGATTGGACCTGCATCGAACCACAATAACTTGTGGTTTGCTTTTGGTCATGGCCATCAAGGCCTTACCCTTGGGTCGGTGACAGGACGTCTCATTGAAGAGATGATCAGTGGTAAGCCATTATTTATTGATGCACAGCCATTTAGTAGTGAACGCTTTGCTTCTAATTTTTAATAAGAAGTATAAATTTTAAGCGGCTTAAACCTGTTTTAAGCTACTATCACTTTTCTGAGCTATGCTGAAGAAACCCCAACCTTGGCAAGGACGCCGACCAAAATAATATTAGCCTGTATAAACCTGAAACCTATTATATTAAAGGGTTTTAGGTTTTTTTATGCGCATAAAAATTTATGAATTGCAGGTATAATTATGGATCACATATATTTATGGTCACCAGTATTTTATAGTAATATGACAACAACCAAAAATTTATTTTAGCGTGCCTACCCTATTAAAGGCAATTGATTTTTCTTGGTATATGCCTCTGACATATAGGTCATTGATTATGAAGAAGCGCACTAAGAAGCCAACAAGACGAAACGTCAAAAGTATTATCGTAATGGATAATTTGGTAGTGCACGCATATGCCAGTAATCCTTATCAGATATTCTGTGAATTGTTTGAAGCTGAGGTTAATGCGTTCTCTACAGATAGATCACTATTATTAGAAGTCGTTGAAATAGATGAGCAGTATTATTTTTTTGAGGATTTTAGAAAAGTAGGTTTGATAACGAATGAGACTGAAATCTCTATTAGAAGAGTGGGTCTTTCGAAAGCAGAAATTGAGCGACGTGCTTGGTCTTGTCTTATGAATGTATTAATTGATGTAGATCCTATTAACCCAAGAATTTTTGAAGCTATTAAAAGAAGTATGCCGGCTCAGGTGCAACAAGCACTATTTAATAAACCTCTGACCATACAACACATTTTAGATATCAAAGGCCTAAAGCGTCATCACTACGACTACCAAACCAATCTATACCGCAATCAGCAGCCTACTAAGATCCCATCCTTCTCTGAACTAATTGCTGAGGTTCGCTATGTCGATAACAACTAACCTAGAGAGGCTGTGTAGTGGTCAACTAATTTTAGACAGCTGATAAGAGGTTTTTGTTAAAGTAACGTTTCTCTGTCTCTAACGGTGTTA
>NZ_JBQQER010000023.1:0-5840 GCF_052259045.1 Psychrobacter sp. 1Y11 | reverse complement strand
GGGTGGATGGAGAATAATTTACCTAAACTGTTTCATGATATGGGCTGTATCGATTTTATAAAGACTTAACTATAGCTAATAAAGTTTTTTTTGAATACTTATATTTATGCATAGCTGAGTCTTTCATAACCTATTATTTAAACTTAACAGATAATAGGCGACAATATAATGGATAGATTAGATGGTTTTTATACTGTATTTAGCTATGTTTTTCAAAAAACTAGTAAAACTAGATGGAAGGTACTAAATCAACGATAAGCGGTATTGTCCACTGACGGCAGTATGGGTATGATGTAAGTATCAGTAACTCTAAGTTACAGAACATGATTAGTTTAATTAAGGTACGGCTGCTTTTCTATATTCATTCAGGTTCGATTTACTTATGTTGATGCCTAGATCGTGTTTTTTTATAGCTTTAGATGTTTTAGCAGAAAATTATAGAAATAATATAATATAAAATAATTAGCTGTTATGTATAGATCTAACCTTATCCACTCTGAATAAGTAGATGTTGACCACCAACCTTTCTCTACAATAAAGACGCTTGAAATAAGCGTTGAAAGATTATTTTTGATATTTTTTTATAAAAGTATCACCTCTCTCTCAGTTATTAAGAAGGCATACTATGAACCGTAATTATAAAGTTGTTTGGAATCGATCTTTAGGTTGCTTTACTGCTGTCGCTGAATACGCCAAAGCCCGTGGCAAATCTTCGAGTAGTGCGGTGAGCTCAAACTCAGCGACATCGGAAGCGATCAGCTCAGGCGCAAAGTTATTACGCTTGACGGCGATCTGTGCAGGGCTTGCAGCATCTGGGTTTAGTATGCAGGCGATGGCAGTTGATGGTGATTTTGATAACGTTACAGCTAATGGAGATGTTACAGCTAGTGGTACGGTAAATGCCAATGGTGGCCTAACGGTTGCGGGTGGTCAGACCGTCAATATGGGTAATAATAAGGTAACTAATGTCGCTAATGGCACTGCTACAAAAGATGCGGTTAACTTTGGTCAGTTAGAGGCAGTTAAGACAACTGCCAATCAAGGCTTTAATATTAAAGCCAATAGCGGCGCTGAACAAAAGATTGGTCCTGGGGAGACGGTTACTTTCCAAGATGGTGATAGCAATATTAAGATTACCCGCACTGGCAACACGATTTCTATTGCCACCTCACCAGACCAAAATTTCGCTACTGTAACGACTACTGGTAATACCAATGTTGGCGGCATGCTCAATGCTAATGGTGGCCTAACGGTTGCGGGTGGTCAGACCGTCAATATGGGTAATAATAAGGTAACTAATGTCGCTAATGGCACTACTACAAACGATGCGGTGAACTTCGGTCAGTTAGATGCAGTTAAGACAACTGCTAACCGAGGCTGGGATATTCAAGCAAATGGCGGAGCCAAACAGACGATTGCTACTGGGGATACGGTTAATTTCACGAATGGCAATAATATTGTCATCAGTCGCAACGGTAATGCGATTTCTGTTGCTACCTCACCAAACCCAAATTTTACGACAGTAACCACTACAGGTAATGTCACTGTTGGTGGTCTGACTGTTACCAGTAACAAGACAGTCAATATGGGCAATAATAAGGTAACTAACGTTGCTAATGGCACTATTGCAGAAAACGGCAAGGACGCGGCGACTACTGGTCAGCTGTGGAAACTCACTGATGGCGGTGATGGTGTTAAGTATTTTCATGCTAATTCTGAACAGCCAGACTCCGAAGCTATAGGACAAGAATCCATTGCTATTGGTCCAAATACCAAATCTGAGGGTGTGAGCAGTTTAGCAGCAGGTGACAGTGCGTCAGTAACTGCACAAGGTGAAGGCGCGATTGCGCTAGGACAAAATGCAACAGCTGGTGGCGCCGCTCTAGGTAGTGGCGGTGCAGGCGCAGTTGCGGTAGGTCGTGATAGCGTTGCCACTGGTGGTAGCGCCACAGCGCTAGGTGATGATGCTCAAGCAAGTGGCGGGAATGCGACTGCATTAGGCAAGGGTGCTAATGCAAGTGGCGGTAATAGCATTGCTCTTGGTCGATCTACGGCTAGTTCGGGTAACGCTTTCGCCGCGGGTAATGGTGCTGAAGCTAAATCTCCAGACGGTATCTCAATAGGTACTGGTGCGGGGGTGGGTACTACTGGTACGGTAGGCAGTGACCGAAGAGATAACATCGCTATCGGTAGGAAGTCTGGTCAAAATGTGATTGCTAAAGAGTCTATCGGTATCGGATTTGATGCTGGCTCAAATGTTGAAGGTGACAATAATACAGCAATTGGTACTCAAGCTGGTATGGGTATTACTGGTGAATATAATATTTCTATGGGCTATCAGGCTAATAAAAATGCTGGGGTTCTTGATCATTCAACTGTAGTGGGTAGTAAAGCCAACGCTGGTAGCAACTCAGTCGCTTTGGGTTATGAGGCGCAGGCAAATAACACTGACGCAGTAGCCGTAGGTAGCAACGCTATATCTAATGCTCAAGGACTAGCGCTAGGCGCTAACTCAAAATCTGAAGGAAATAATATAGCGTTAGGGTTTAACTCGAAGGCGCTTGATAGTGACTCAACTAATAGTAGCTATTTAACAGGTAACGTATCAGGTCAAGGCGTGGTCTCCGTTGGTAGTACCAGTGCAAATATCACACGTCGTATCGTCAATGTGGCAGATGGTGCTAATGGCACTGATGCCGTTAACGTTAATCAGCTAAAAGGGGCGCAACAAAGCGTTGCTAATCTAGTGGGTGGCGGCGTACCGCTTAATCTGGATGGCAGTTATGGCAAGATAACCGTAAACAAGGTAGGTGGTGGTACAGAAGAATTTGATACTGTTGTAGATGCTATAGGTGCGATTACTAGTGGCTCAGTTAGTGTTCTTCCTCCAGAAGCCGCAAAATATAATTCAGACGGTACACTTGATGTTGCAGCTGGCACACTGGATGGTCAGGCCGTCAACCTAGGACAGCTAAATACTGCTATTGCAGAAAACGGTATCCAGTATTTTAGTGTTAATTCCACCGAAGGTGCTAACCGTAATAATGACGGAGCTTCTGGTACCAACACAATAGCAATTGGTCCTGAAGCATCTGCATCGGGCGATGAGTCCTTAGCACTAGGTTATAAAGCGCGCTCGGACGCTGATGTTTCAATTGCCATTGGCAACAATGTGCGTGCTGAAGGGAAACGGTCTACTGTGCTTGGTAATGAAAGCCGGGTGTATGACGCTAACGGTGTAGCAATTGGTTATGAGGCGGTTAGTAATGGTGAAAACTCATTAGTAATGGGTACCGGTGCTGAATCTAATGAAAAAATAACTGGCGAACGGGTCGATAATGCGATCGTAATTGGTACTAAAGCTAGATCCACCGCATCAGATGATGGTATCGCAATTGGTAGAACTGCACTGGCTAAAGAAGATCGTGCCGTAGCTCAAGGCTTCAATGCAGAATCGACTGCAGATGATGCGATGGCATTTGGTAGTCGCTCTCGAGCAAGTGGTACTAGTTCTCAAGCAAGCGGTACTGATGCTAACGCTAGCGCTACTAATGCTCAAGCAAGTGGCACTAATGCTAGCGCCAGTGGTTTCAATGCTATTGCGCAAGGAACTCGTGCTACAGGTTATGCCACCGATGGTATCGCTATGGGTACTGGTGCGACGTCTGGCTTTGAAGATCCAAACAATCAAGACCCTCAGCGTAATACTGCAGGAATTGCAATCGGTAAAAATTCACTAGCAGATGAACAAAACGCCTTAGCATTAGGTGTTGAAGCAAAGGCTCGTGCAAAATCAGCCACTGCAGTGGGCGATGGTGCGCGTGCCACTGATATAAATGCGCTTGCTATGGGAACAGGTGCCGCTGCCAGTAAGCAGGATGCTACAGCTATTGGTCGTGAAGCTACTGCTAATGCCCAAGATGCAACGGCTTTCGGGCGCGGTGCTGCCGCTAGTGCCCAGGATGCCATAGCCTTTGGTCGTGGAGCACAAGCCAGAGAACAAGGCGCAATGGCGCTTGGTCAAGGAGCCAAAGCAAATACCAATGACAATGACGTAGCCCTCGGCGCAGGCTCAGTAACGGGTGCTGTAGTAAATACACCAAATGCTACAATCGACAAGAATAAGTACACTTATGCAGGTACCAATGCAGCTAGCACGGTCAGCGTAGGCACAGCAGGGAATGAGCGCACTGTTACTAATGTCGCTGCAGGTCGCGTATCAGCAAATAGTACTGATGCTATCAACGGCTCGCAGCTTTATGGCACTAATCAGGCAGTAACTGCACTGGGGAACAATCTAGACACTGCAGGCCAAAGCGTTGCTACCGCTCTTGGTGGTAATTCAAGCTATAATCCCGCTAATCATACAGTAAGCGCTAATCTAAATGTTAATGGCACCAACTACACGAATGTCGAAAGCGCTATCAAGTACGCGGCGCAGGGTTGGAATGTCCAGACCAACGGTGATACGACCAGCAACGTTGCTCCTGGTAGCACTGTACAGCTCAAAGATGGTAAAAATATAAAGATTACGCGTAATGGCAAAGACATTACGGTCGCTACCGCTGACGATGTGACCTTTACTAAAGTTACATCGGGCAGTATGACGGTTAACAACACTGATAGCACCGCCAATGGCGGTACTAAAAATTATGTCACCCAAGGCAGCACTTCTGTAGTGAATGGTGGTGACGTCTATACCGCCATCAACACCACTAATCAGCAATATCAGGGTGATAACGGCGCAGTCGTCACTCGCAACCCAAACCAAGTGTTGAAGGTGAAAGGCGGCGCTACGACGGGTACAGAAAACAATATTCAGACCGTATCTAACGCTGCAGACGGCAGCATCAGCGTTAAACTGGCTGAAAAGATTGATCTAGGCACTGACGGCCGTGTAAAAATAGGCAGCACAACTATTAACAATAGTGGTCTAAGCATCACAGGTGGCCCAAGCATTACCGCTGCTGGCATTAATGCTGGTGGTAAAGTCATTACAGATGTGGCTAGTGGCGTAGGCAATGACAACAACGCTGCTAATATCGGCGACCTAAATAGGGCTGCTGCTGCTGCCAAAACAGAAGTTGCGGCAGGCACCAACGTAGCCGGTGTGACTAAGAGCACAGGCGGTAACGGTCAAGATATCTACACTGTCAATGCTAAGGGCGCTAGCACGACAGCAGGCTCAAGTGCAGTCACGGTAACCAATACCACCGATGCTAGCACCAACGTGACTAACGCTGCAGTTGATCTTAGTGCTGCCAGTAAAGCAAGCTTAGCTAAGGCGGATAACTCTGTACAGTATGACAATGCGGGTAAAACCAGTGTCACCTTGGGCGGAGCAGGGGCCAGCCCAGTTACAATAACAAATGTAGCTGATGGTACGCTTAGTACAAGCTCAAAAGATGCTGTTAACGGCTCTCAATTGCATGCCACTAACCAAAATGTTGCTACTAATAAAGACAATATCACCAATAACACCAATGCTATTGCCCAAGGCTTTAATATTGGCGCTGACAACGGTGCTGACGACAACGTTCAACTGGGTGAAAAAGTTGACTTCAATGGTGATGGCAACCTCATCACCACAGTCAGCAACAACGCCATTGGTGTAAGCCTAGCTGACAGCATTACTGTTGGCAGCACAAACCCAGTTACTATTGATGGCAATACCGGAACGCTAAGCGGATTGACCAATCAAACCATCAGCGGTGCAAACTTCGCTGATGGCAGTGGTCGCGCGGCAACAGAAGAGCAGCTCAGCGCCGTCAACACCACAGCAAATAAAGGTTGGAACGTCAAAGTCAATGACACCGCCTCTGACAACGTTGCCCCAGGCG
>NZ_JBQQER010000022.1:0-13382 GCF_052259045.1 Psychrobacter sp. 1Y11 | reverse complement strand
AAGGGTGGATGGAGAATAATTTACCTAAACTGTTTCATGATATGGGCTGTATCGATTTTATAAAGACTTAACTATAGTAAATCCTTCCATATATTTTTATTGTGTTGGCTATCTTCTAGTTTTTGCACATAAGTTAGAAGTGATAGAGTTTCATTGATGGAAGGATATAACGCAGAAAGTACAGAATCTTTTATTTGAAAAAACCTACCATGAACATCATTTGATCCCAGAAAAAGCTTCTGTACAGCAAGTCTTAAGGTTGTATTTTCAGCAAAGTAAAACGTAAAGAAATTACTATAATCTTGAAAATCATGTTCCATTAAATCAGATTGGTTATGATAGAAAAAAGTTAACGACCTTACTAAAACTTGTGGATCTACAGAATTATTATCTATTAAATATTTTTTTAAAAATAAAAATACTAATCCATTGATATTTTTAGAACTGCTATAATTTGCCTCATAAGGTGATATATTTAGGTCTTCTATCGCTATTGTCAATAATTCTAAGAGATTATTTGCTCTAATAGAAGGTAGAGTTTCAAAGTAGTAATAGCTTCCCATATCAGGAGTGAGTATAGAATCAAAAGTTACTCCTTTCTTCAATGGCTGAGAGTTAATAATGAGACGAATAAGTTGTTCATCTGAAATCAGATGATAATTATCTCTTTTCATTATACATTCACATACTAACCGTAAATTATCTTCATTCCTACTATCTGTTAGATTATCTAGAATGGTTGACCAATCAACGTCAATCTGCTTTTCTAATAACAGTAAACATGCATCAAAACGTTCAGAATAGTAGCGGTCATCCTCTAGCATGATCGTTATTAACTCATTACTTAACTTTTCAACGAAGTTAGCATCTTGCAGTATCTGAATAACGCTTGAGCGTAAGTTATAATCACTATCTTTGTTCGACAGTAATTCTCGATATTCTTCTAATAGAGATTTATTAGCTAGTCCCTTTGCTTTTAGCGAGTTCCAGTTTTCTCTGCGAAATGAAGGGTTTACTTTTACTAGCCTTTGAAGAGCATCATACATCAGCCTGCTGTGTCTATCCGTAAAGAAGCTAGTATCGGCATACGCTATCAACGCATAAGGGTCAGTTTCAATAACTGTCTGAGCCAAGTCGGGATTAAAGTAAGGCAACCATGAGAATAGTCCTCGTAAAGAAGAAACAACACCACCGTTTTGAATGACTTGAGCTAAAACTCTCTTCTTAGTTACTAGGTCAGTCATAATTTCAGCTAACCAACGACCACCTAAAAACTCTGCGATGGTCCTGTGCATCGGTTTAAAGCTCTGACTATCTCCGGAAGATTTAAAAATACGACATTTTAGTGTATCTAATAGTAACTCTTCAGAATACATGCTTTTTAGCTCATAGATATTTAATGCTTGGTCTAACGTCTTAGCAGTTATACCAGTAAAAACAACCTGTTTTTGAGCCAATAGAAGCGTGGCGCAGATAAAGCCTGCACACTCTAGAATTGTCTGTTTTCCTGTCTTTTTCAAATGATTGGGAGCTTGATTATTAACTTCCTGCCACAAATTCTGAGTAGCTAAGTTCAAAATATCTGCTTTATTGTCGGGTAGGGTTTTAGTATTAATATGTGTTAATAACTCTAATGTTAATGGACTCTCGTAAAAATTAGATAAGTTGACCTCATCCAGACGCTGAATTATATCCTCAGTATCACCTGTAAATTTTTCATTTTCATTTAAAAAGGTGATGGCATCAGTACGATTAAAGGGCTGAATACTAGTAATAATAGGTTCTTTATCGTAATAGTCTTTAATAGAACTAATTGAGGATTCACTCCATTCGATTTGACGACAGGATAAAATAAACTGTGGGCTACCTAATTCAAAAAGTTTGTTTAAAATATCATCAATTGGATTAGAGCTAACTTGCGATTGATACTCATCCAAAGCATCTATTAAAACAATAGATTTACCTATATCTTTCAAACGTCCTAACGGTCTTCTTACGAAGCTTGAAGCAGTGAACTTGTTAGTATTTTCAAAGTTATTCAAATGCTCAAGTAAACTGGTTTTACCCATACCAGGTTCGGCAAGAATGACTACAGATTGCTTAATATTTAGTAGTTCATTATCAGTAATAGATTTTGGATTATCTTTTTTGTCTTTGTAGGTAAGTGTTCTAGATATATAGTTCATAGCTGATTCTTTATATTCGTTCTTTAACGATATTGTTTGATTGTACAGAATTTAGTTTTTCTTGTATAAGTTAATTACGAAGGAGCGTTTTAGCCGTGACTGACGCGGTATCCTGTGCGACTAGGCGAGTTGCGGGCACTTGGCTGAGGGTAGTATCGAGAATACAGGAATGCCATCAGCCGTTAGTGCCCGCCACGCTTAGGGGTACAGATACAAGCAAAAGGCGCGATTAGCTCCCACACCTTATCAGCCAAAATCATCCCACCTTTTGACCGTTCCCAATACGCCTAAACTTCTAACTCGCGCAGACTACTTGGCAGGATATCCTGTGATGTCTTGAATGCTTTGATATAAAGGTTTTAGGCGCTCGTACATCTTGAGATAGACCTCGTTATAAAGACGCTTGTAGAGTTGCACGTTGGCTTTGATAGGGACGAATTCGTCGCCTAAATGGGTCATGGCTTCACTTGCAGCAGCGTGGTCGGGATAGACGCCGAGACCCACCGCGCAGTTGATGGCAGCGCCGAGGCCAGTGGCCTCATAGGTGTGCGGGCGGTAGGCGGGCATGGCAAAGATGTCGGCGGTGAGCTGCATGGCGGAGTCGCTTTGTGAGCCGCCGCCTGAGACGCGTAGGTGTTTGATGGGTTTGCCAGTGCGCCTTGAAATAGTATCAAAGCCGAGTTTGAGCTCGTAAGCCAGCCCTTCTAAGATAGCGCGGTACACGTGCGCGCGGGTATGCACATCGCCAAAGCCGATAAGGGCGCCTTTGCCCTCAAGCCCCGGATGACGGACGCCCGGTGACCAATACGGCTGCATGATGAGTCCCATACAGCCGGCTGGGATGTCTTTGACGGCGGCATCGAGGAGCTTTTCGGTGTCGATGCCTTGGGTTTTGGCAAGTTGTTGCTCGTAATGGGCGAATTGTTCTTTAAACCAGCTGACCATCCAAAAGCCACGATAAATCATGTACTCGTGGTTGTAGTAGTGCGGGGCGGCGGCGGTATAGGCAGGCATGTGCTTGAGGATTTCGACGTAGTCGGTAGAGATGGTATTAATGGTGGCGGTGGTGCCAAAGCTTAAGCAAGCGGTGTCGGCGGCAAGTCCCGCTGCGCCCAAGGCTTCGCAGGCTTTATCACTGGCGGCGGCAATCATTGGTGTGCCTTGGGGGATGCCTGTAGCCTCGGCAGCTTTGGCGCTTATCTCACCGAGGGTTTGGCTGGGTGGGACGATTTTGGGCATTTGCTCAGGCGTACAGCTGAACAGTCGCCATTTGAGGTCTTTGGGTTTGAGCCATTTTTGTGCTTTGTAGTCATAAGGTAGATAGCCGACCGCATGACCGTTTGAGTCGATAAGTTCACTGGTAAGCTGATAGGTGAGGTAGGCGGAGAGATTGACGTAGTGCGCGGTCTTTGCCCACATCTCAGGCTCGTTTTGCGCCAGCCAATTACAGCGTGATTTTTGCTGCGCGTCTTTGACCAGCTCGCCCATGCCAATGATTTTGGTCAGCGGGCTTAAAAAACCAATGTCACGAGTTTCAGCGCGGCGCAAATCCATCCAAACGATAGCGGGACGTAGCGGCTGTTTGTTTTTATCGAGGCAAATCATGGTATAGCGCTGGGTGGCGAGACTGACGCCGGCGATTTGCTCGGGGGTAATATCGCAGCTTTGCCATAGCTTTTGACAGGCCTCACATAGCTTTTGCCAATAGTAGTCAGCGTGCTGCTCGGCGTAATTGGGCTGCTCGGAGAAATACGGCTCGATAGGCACGCGGGCTTTGGCAATCTCGCTACCGAATTGGTCAAAGATAAGCGCGCGGACGCTTTGGGTGCCGTTGTCGATAGCTAAGAAATAAATCGGGTTTGCAGAATTATCGGTCATAGTTGTCCTTAACTATACTCAGTTCTAGTTAAAACTGATACACATTTGCTATGTGCTGCTGGGATGAATTTTGCGCAGCCTCTGAAGTGACGAAGTCGCACAGCAAGCAAGGAAAATTTATACCAGCCGCACAGCATAACTCTTAAAGTATCTTAAATGTAGGTATAAAAAGCACTAAGCCGCAGGCAAATGATAATAACGTTGCCATAATTCGGTATAGCGAGCGACTTCTTGTTGCCACTTTTGCTCATCCCAGCCCAGCTCCTGCTGGCAGATTTGCTTGAGTCTGGCGCTAATAAGCGGCGTCATCGCGCCGTGCGGTAGGATTAAGCCTAAGCGCGTCCGCCGCAGTAGTAAATCATCTAAATGTATGACTTGTTCAAAGCGTGCAGCAAAACGCAGCTCTGCCCAAATGGTATTGCTATCGGTGACATACGCTAGATCATCCTCATGCGCTAGCTCTAATAAGTTATCGAGCTGTAGACCGTAAAACCCTTGCAAGCGCTGTTGTAAAGGTTTTGGTAAAGTGGCGAATTTGGGATGGGTAGGGGCAGGATTGCTAAATACTTTGTCGCCACTTACTGCTTGGTTTCGAATAGTGCTGTCGTCAAGCGCGAGTACTTGTTGACACTTTTTAAGCACATCAAGCGCGATTAGGCGAAAGGTAGTCAACTTACCACCACTGACAGTCACTAAATTATTATCGAGCCAAACGCTATGATCGCGCTTTTCTTTACTGGGGCTGACGCGTTTGCCATCGCCACTATCGGATATCAGCGGACGCACGCCTGCCCATGAGCTGATGACATCTTCTCGATTGAGATCGGTATCATCAAATAATGAGTTAGTCGCTGCTAGTAGATAATCGACCTCTGCGCTAGTGATACCGACTTCTTCGTCATTAAGTGGCGGGTGATCTAAGTCAGTGGTGCCAAGAACAGTACGGTTCTCCCACGGAAAGACGAATACCGCTCTTTTATCAGTAGGATGCAAGAAGGTGTAAGCTTGCGAGGTAGGCAAGCGCTCTTGACTGACCACTAAATGACTACCGCGTGAGGGACGTATTTGCTTGTTGAAGCTTTGCTCAGTTTGCGCGCGGGCTTGCATACGCAGGGTATCCGCCCAAGCACCTGTAGCACTGACCACCACTTTGGCGTGAACCTCAAATGTCTTGTCGCTATCTTTAGAAGCGGTATCTTTAAGATTTGCGCCTACCACTAAGCCTTGCTTATTGGTGATAAGCGACTCGGCTTTGAGATAATTAATAACGTGCGCGCCGTCATGGGTGGCCTCACCAAGTACGCGCATCACTAAGCGCGAATCATCGGTGACCGCATCGCTAAATTGACTAGCACCCAAAAATTTATCTTGCTTGATATTAGGATTCAGACGTAAAAAAGCGTCCCTTTTAAAGTATTTAAAATAACGTTTGCCCGCTATTCTGTCATAGACTCTTAATAAGGTATTAAATATCCAGGGCGGTGGAAACTTGCCTTTATAATGCGGCATGACGTAGTGCATCTCATTGACCAGTCCGTCTGCTTCAGTAAGCATACGCTCACGTTCGCGTACGCTAAGCAAAGTAGTCTTATAATCGCCCGAAGCTATGTAACGCAGACCGCCATGTACCATTTTACTTGAGCGGCTAGAAGTGCCCCAAGCAAAGTCTTTTTGCTCGATAAGTAATACGGCTAGACCACGCCTTGCCGCTTCACGTGCAATACCGGCACCGGTGATACCGCCGCCGATGATGAGCATATCCCAAGGTTCTACTTGAGAGGAGCGTCTTGATAAGGGCGCTAGAGCTTGCTGACGTTGTTTGCTTTGGTTCATAAAGTCTTCTTAAATTACGTAATTCATTTGGCATAATCGATATCAAATAAACTAGATTTTTCATATTATGACGCGTGACTGGTATAAATTTTTCTGGCGTGCTGTGTCTACGCTGACAGAGGCTGCAAAAAATATATACCAGCCACGCTGTATAGCTCGAATGTCGAACTCAACTTATTTAAACTATGACTTTGAATAAGATCTTACCTTGAAACCCATTATTAATTAGAACTACTCTTCAAGTAAAACACCCGGATTCATACGTTGCTCAGGATCAAAGCTTTTGAGCATATCACGAGTCACTTGCAGACCTAGCTCGCCCTTTTCAGCAGTGAGGTACGGGGCATGATCACGACCGACGCCATGCTGATGCGATATAGTGGCTTTACCATTAGCCACACTTAAACTGGCCGCATGTTTGATTTTTTGCCAGCGCTGTAAGGTAGTCGCGTGATCTTTGGCAGCGCGGAAGAAATAAGTCGTGTATAGACTTGCGCCTTGCTTATAGACGTGCGAGATATGGGTAAAGGCCATCACTTCCTCGCCTTCATCAACGAGCGAGGTTCTGACCGCGTCTTGCATCTGTGCCATTTGCTCGTCAATACGGCTCCAGTTGGTCGCGGTCTCAAAGGTATCGACCATAATACCTTTATCCCACAGAGTACCGCGCAAATACGGGAATTTAAAACGCCCGTGCGCCCATACGCTACCCATGATATTAGTGATTTTACCCGTGACACTACCATTTTGTTTTAATAGCTTATTGAACTGAGTAATAGCCAGTTTATTCTGCGCTTTATCGCCTGAGAATCCATAAGTGAGCATTACCTTTTCTGAGCTCAGCCCGCGCGCTTTTAGGTAAGTGCTAATCGCTAAAAACTGGCTAGGACTAGTGCCTAAATGCAAGTGCGCGTCAGTCTCGACCGCATTACTGAGGCGTAGCATGGACAAGCGAATATCTTGTTGCACCGCTTGTTTGAGTACCGCTTTTCCTGCTTCCCAGTTGGGTAGAAACGCCACTTTAAATAGCTCTTCCTCAGGTTGCGACTGCACGCGCATCTTAACTGTCGTAAAGATACCTGCGCGGCCCTCAGACCCCATCATCATCTCACGCAGATCGGGTCCTGCTGAGGATGCAGGGATATCAGCAATCTCTAGCACGCCTTGCGGGGTGACTAAAGTACCGCCTGCAAACATCTGCTCAATGCGCCCGTAGCCCAAGGACTGCTGACCACTAGAGCGCGCCGCAATCCAGCCACCAAGTGTCGACAGCTCCCACGACTGCGGATAATGTCCCAAGCGATAACCGTGCTCGTCCAATTGCGCCTCGACCGCTGGCCCTTGCGTACCGGCACCAAAAGTAGCAATCTGACTCTCGGTATCCAGATCCATCAGCTGATCCATTTTACTCATCGCTACGGTCAAAACAGGCCGCGCGCCCTGTTGCGGATTGATATGACCGACTACAGAGGTGCCACCGCCGAAAGGAATAACGATCAGGTCGTGTTCTTGGGCAAGTTTTAATAACTGCTCGACATCACTAGTAGATGTAGGGAAAGCCACGCCATCAGGGAAGACCTCAAAGTCGCCGCCATGCATAGCGATCCAATCGGGGAAGCTTTGCCCGCGTGCGTGTCTGAGTCTGATCTCTTGATCGGTCGTCACTATATCTAAATCAGTAAGCTCAGCGGGCAAGCGTGATTTAGGCACGGTTTTGAGCACTTGCTGTAAGCTGACAGATTTGAGTTTCTTAGTCTTACCAATGTGCGTTTTGATCAGTTTTGCGCCATGCGGCGAGACTTTTTTATTAATATTAACATTACCCCAACCATTCCAGCGCGTTTGCTCAATGGGGGTGTTGGTCTTAGAAGTCATATCTAGACTGGTATTTTCGGTATTTTTGCTATCAGAGGTGATTGTAAGAGGCACAGAATTATCGGCTTTAGGGTTTTTGCGAATAAGGGATTTGATTTTGCTCATAGAGACATACCTGTCGAATTATAATCACTGGATTTTAAATTGGCTTTATTTTGAATAAAAAGTTCAATACTAATTCTTTTAGATTATCACAATGTAAATAACTATTGTTTATATTTTATGACTCGATAGCAGCATTTAAAAAGGGGCAGAATGAAAGGTTTATTAGCCGTTAAATACAAAAAATCTAAGCTACCATAGCAGCTCAGATTTTATCAAATAATTAAAAATAAACGCTTGTTTTAACTACCGTTTTCAGTGTCATCACGTAGTTGTTCCCACTCATCCTGCTGAGCCAATACCGAGCCCTCTGGCGCCTCCGATGTCAGCCCTTCTTCCCATGGCGAGTTATCCGGGAGCTCTTCGATATGGATGGTTTTTATATAATAATCAGGCTGATAAGCCAAGTCATAACGCGCCGCCTTAATGACCGAAACCATCATCATCGTTAGAATGATAATAAGCGGTGCCCCGGCGATAATAGAAGCGGTCTGCAAGGTTTGTAAATCACCCAAAAACATCAAAATAGCGGGCAATAAACATAAGGTAAAGGCCCAAAATAGCCGGTTCCAGCGATGCGGCTCATCATCGACCTCTTTTTGTACCACCGAAGCTAGAATATAGGAGATTGAATCAAAGGTAGTCGCAGTAAAAATAGTGGCCAAAAAGGTAAAGACCGCCACCACTAGATAAGACATCGGCAAGCTATTTAAGATAGAGAAGATAGCGGCAGTCGGCGATTCGTTATTTAAGATGCCAACCACATCGACTGTACCCGTCATCTGCAAATATAAACCATAGTTCCCTAAGATAATCATAAACATCGCGCAGCCAAGCGAGCCATAAAACATCGAGCCGACTACCATATTACGAATAGTGCGTCCTCGGGATATTTTGGCGATAAATAGCCCGATAGTTGGCGCAAATACTAGCCACCATGCCCAATAAAACACCGTCCAATCTTGCGGAAAAGTAATAGGCTTAAAACCAAACTCTTGAAAGTCTTTAAAGGGCTCAATGTAAGTCATCATCCGCGGCATCTGCGTAATCATACGGCCAATAGCTTCCATACCAGTGTTCAAAATAAACACCGTCGGTCCAACTATCAACACAAATAATAAAAATACAACCGCTAGATAAAAGTTAATATTAGAGAGCTTTTGAATACCGCCTTTGAGTCCTTGATAAGCACTATAAGCAAAGATCATGGTGGTGATGAGTAGCACCACAATTTGCATGGTGATATTGCGCGGCAGGCCAAATAAATTATACAAGCCTTCATTAATAAGTGGCGAGGCGAGACCCAAAGTGGTTGCTCCGCCGCCTACCATACCAAAGACAAACAGCACATCGAGCATTTTGGCCCAATTGCTACCCGCCCCCTTTTCGCCTAATAAAGGCATCAAGGTTTGGCTGACTTTGAGTACTGGCGTTTGCCGCACGTAATAGAAGTAGGCAATAGGAATGGCAGGTACTAAATAGATCGCCCAGGCAACCGGTCCCCAGTGAAACATACCGTAAGTGGTCGCCCAGCGAATAGCGTCCGGCGTTGCGCCTGCTATACCAAAAGGCGGACTTTGATAATAATAAGCCCACTCGATGAGTCCCCAATACAGAATACTAGCGCCAATACCGCCACAAAACAGCATCGCCGCCCATGAGCTGTCTTTAAACTCTGGCGTTTCTTCTGGTCGGCCTAACTTTATTTTGCCGATATCAGAGAAGATGATATAAATCACAAACATCATCGCCAGTACGCCGAACAATAAATAGGCAAAACCAAAGTTATCGCTGACAAAGGCGCGCGCTATACCTACCCAGTTTTTGCCTTGTTCAGGAAACAAGATCAAAGGCACAGCGATACTAAGTAAAATAACTAGCACCATGCCAAAAGTAAACTTGTCGATACGGGTGTCGGGGACGTGGTCAGGTCGCCACTGCGGAATAGACATACCGACATCAAACGTCCCTAAATGCGGCGGCTTATGATATTTGGATCGAGCTTTGACATAATCGGGCAAATACTCTTTGGAGATCCCAGTCCTGTCTTTATTAGGCTTGTCAGTACTGTGCTTGGAGCCATTACTCATCTAATTCTCCTATTTTAAAATTTAAAACTTACATGACAAAAAAGAGCAGTTATATCATGCAACAGCCCCTAGTCTTTCGTCATTTATAGCAAATTTTAGTGGCATTATCGATACCGTATAACAAACCTGCGTTATACAACCCCTTGAACAAAGATCATTATGTACAATAAGCGATTTTTATAACCAATAGCCTGCCTAAACTTGTTAAAATAGGCCACCAATTTTATCTATTGATGGACATTAATTTATGACCACTGCTACCCCGTCTAACACTCTCACTACCATGCCGACTATCAAAGAAGATCGCATTTTAATCCTAGATTTTGGCTCGCAGTACAGCCAGCTTATCGCCCGACGGGTACGTGATTCAGGCGTATTCTGTGAGATGTTCCCTTATGATATCGACAGCGACCGTATCAAAGATTTTGGTGCTAAAGGGGTGATCTTGTCAGGCGGTCCTGAGAGTGTGCATGCGGACAATAGCCCGCGTATTAATGACGCGGTATTTGACTTGGGCGTACCAGTACTCGGTATTTGCTACGGCATGCAAGCGATGGCAGATCGTTTCGGCGGTAAGGTACATGCCAGCGATATTCACGAGTTCGGCGCAGCGACCATTAATGTCAATGGTCATTCAAAGCTTACTGATGGCATAGAAGACAGCACTACGGAAAACAGCACGGCCAATCTAAATGTCTGGATGAGTCATGGCGATAAGGTCATTGAAGCGCCGCAAGGCTTTGATATTATCGCTAGTACGCCAAGCTGTCCGATTGCGATTATGGCGGATGATGACAAGCACTATTATGGTTTGCAGTTTCATCCCGAAGTCACTCATACCTTACAAGGCGAGGCGCTGCTAGGGCGTTTCGTGCATCAAATATGCGACTGTGCTGGCGATTGGACGCCAGATAATATCGCTGACATGCGTATCGCGCAACTCAAAGAGCAAATCGGTGATAAGCAAGTCTTGCTAGGTCTGTCAGGTGGCGTCGATAGTTCCGTAGTGGCGGCGCTATTGCATAAAGCCATCGGCGATCAGCTGACTTGTGTGTTTGTTGATAATGGTCTCTTGCGTCTGCATGAAGGCGATCAGGTCATGCAAGTTTTCGCGGAAAACATGGGCGTCAAAGTCATCCGTGTCGATGCCGAAGATTTATTCCTAAACGCACTAGCAGGCGAGTCTGATCCGGAAGCCAAACGTAAAATCATCGGCAAAACCTTCATTGATGTCTTCGCCGATAGCGCTCGTCAAGTTAGCGAACAAAGCGATGGCAAAGTCGTTGAATTCTTAGCACAAGGGACGATTTATCCCGACGTTATCGAATCTGCCAAGTCGCATCAAGGCAAAGCGCATGTGATTAAGAGTCATCATAACGTCGGCGGTCTACCTGATGATTTAGCCTTTAAGCTTATTGAGCCGTTACGTGATTTATTCAAAGATGAAGTGCGTAAATTGGGCATCACACTTGGTCTGCCTGCAAAAATGATCTATCGTCATCCGTTCCCAGGGCCAGGTTTGGGCGTGCGTATCCTTGGCGAAGTCAAAAAAGAATACGCCGATATCCTACGTCAAGCCGATGCAATATTTATGCAAGAGCTTGAGCGTTCAGGCTGGTATGACAAGACGGCGCAGGCCTTTGCGGTATTCCAGCCGATCAAATCGGTCGGCGTGGTCGGTGATGGTCGCCGCTATGCGTGGGTCATTGCGCTACGTGCGGTTGAGACCGTGGACTTTATGACCGCGCGCTTTGCCCATCTGCCGTATGAGCTGATTGAAACGGTGAGTAATCGAATTATGAATGAAATCCCTGAGGTGTCACGCGTGACCTATGATGTGTCGAGCAAGCCACCTGCGACGATTGAGTGGGAGTAGGTTTAGTTAAAGTAAATAAATAAAGTATCGTCATTAAATATTAGAGATGAAGTATGGAAAGTCAAACAGTTGAGTATAAGTCTGATATTCCTAAAAGGGTGAATGATTTAAAAGCTGAAATATCTGCTTTTCTCAATACTAATGACGGTACTATTTTCCTTGGAGTTGACGATGACGGTATATTTATCCCTGAATCAGTTAATAGTTTCAAGCGCTGGGAGTCATTGTTAAGTGATTGGATACAGAACGCTTTTAACTTACCCTTAAATAGATTGGTAAGAATTGATGTATCTGCTCATCATTTTGCTATTCATATCAAACAAGGTGATCAGCTACCTTATTATTATAAAGATGGTGAAGGTTTTAATAGTAAAGGTATCTACATCCGAAATGGTAGCAGTAAACGACGCGCTACTGATGATGAGGTCAAGCGAATGATACAAGCTCAGGTAGCCGACAAGTTTGAAGCACAAACCGCTCAAACAAAACAAAAACTAACCTTTCAATATTTACAAAACAAGCTTTTAGATAATGATATTGCATTTGATGAAAAAAGCTTAAGACTTCTTGATTTGAATGAAGAGTATAACAATGGCGCATTAATTTTAAGTGAGCAAAGCCCTTTTGTGACCAAAATAGCGGTTGTTGATGGCTTAGATATGAGTAATGACTTTTTAGCAAAAAAGGAGTTCAGTGGTTCTCTAGTTAGGCAAGTTGATCTAACACTTGAATACATTTCTTTATTAAATGATAAAAAAGTATCGTTTACAGGCTCCGCTGCAAGGTCAGAGTATGAAGCTTATCCCGCTAAAGCGATTAGAGAGGCAGTAATTAACGCTTATGCCCATCGTGACTACACCTTATCAGCAGATACAAAGATAGAAATTTACGATGATAGAATGGAGATATTCTCAGCAGGTAATATACCAGATGGATTAAGTGTTGAAGATATCAAAACTGGTACTAGCGCTCGCCGCAATAGTAATTTGGTTCATGTGCTCGATAAAATAACTTATATGGAAAACTATGGTAGTGGAATTAGAAGGATCTTAGGAAGCTATAAAAATGCCGAAAAAGAGCCTGAATTTATTGTTACAGCTAATCAGTTTAAAGTGGTTTTATACAATAGACATTACAGTCTAGATGAAGATACTGTAGAGATTGTAAGAAATGACAAATTGAAGCAAAGCCTTAGTAATGCTGAGCAACTTGAACTAGGTTTCACAGTAGACCAAGAGAATACTCTATCTGATGATTCACTTATCACACATTTAGAACAATACATTGATAGTAATGATGAAAAAATTATCAAACTACTTAAACTTAATGATGAAATGTCACGTAAGGAGGTCGAGTCTTATTTCGATGAAAGTAGAACAAAAATCTATCAAAGACTTAAAAAACTTATTGAGTTAAATATTATTGATACACGCGGACAAAGCAAATCTACAGTTTATTTTTTAATCGCAAATGAACGCAAATGAACGCAAATGAACGCAAATGAACGCAAATGAACGCAAATGAACGCAAATGAACGCAAAT
>NZ_JBQQER010000021.1:0-21508 GCF_052259045.1 Psychrobacter sp. 1Y11 | reverse complement strand
ATCGGCGTGCTTGGCTCAAGTGGCGTTAATGGTTCGCTAGGTTTGATCGGCGTGCTTGGCTCAAGTGGCGTTAATGGCTCACTAGGTTTAATTGGCGTACTTGGTTCAAGCGGCGTGAGTGGTACACTTGGTTTAATTGGCGTGCTCGGCTCAAGCGGCGTTAAAGGTACGCTAGGCTTAATGGGTGTACTTGGCTCAAGCGGCGTTGAAGGTACGCTAGGTTTGATTGGCGTACTTGGTTCTAACGGGGTTAAAGGAAGACTAGGCTTAATTGGCATGCTAGGTTCAAGCGGTGTTAAAGGAACACTAGGCTTAATGGGTGTACTTGGTTCAATCGGCGTTAAAGGATTACTGGATTCAGGTGCTGTAACCAAAGGCGGCTTTACTACGGGAGGAGTACTTTCACTATCTTCACCGCAAGCGGAAAGCATGATAGAGATAACAGTAATACTCAATACTTTAGTTTGAAATACCATCGTTTTTTTCAAAACAGAGCCCTTATTATTATAATTTAAAGGGCAATATAACAGCAATGTTGACGAAGCGTATAAAAATTGTTCCAAAGAAAACCAAAAGTAATGAATGGGCTTGTTTGGTCAATTAAATTTTATAATTTATACTGGTATTTAAAAAATGAATCGCTACTCTTTTTGCCCTAATTCGGATTATCTGCTTCAGTGATGATATTTCTATCAGCTGTAATTGCGTGCTGATTCATCCGCTTGTGCTGCTGTTTATGGTTGTCTCTGCTTACCGCTTTTGCACTATCTCTAGGGATGACCGCTTGCGACTCGTCATCATTTTCAGACATATCACTGTCTTTATCATAAGCTTCAGGTTCAAAAGGTGGCGTCCATTTATTCTTAAAGCTAGGAGGCTTACTAGCCTTGGTCGGATGTTTTTTGCGTGGATGACTATGAGCAAATATAGCGGCTAGTGGCAGGTTTAACTGCTGTCTAGCAAAGGCTTCTGTATCCTCAAAACGATCGACCAGTAAGCTCAGCCACGGCTCTTGATCCTCTAGCGTCATCTCATCTAGCTCGTCTTTGATAGGCAAAGGATAGGGCAGAGTTCGATAAAAATCCCATAGCGTCATGGTGCTCAAATCTTTTTTGAGCACGTAATCATCATCTTCAGTCATAGTGATGAGATTGCTATCTTTGAGATAATTAATATAAATATACCATTTAGGCAGCTCCTTGCGGCCCAAGACGTTACGCAGCTCCTGTTCACTAACCGCTTCGCCTTTTAGATAGCGGCTATAAACCAAGTTCAGCATATCGAGTAAACTTAGTAAAGGATGACGCGGATAGACCTCTTCAGTCTCAAAAATAGTAACGGTATAACTAATCTCAACCCCTAATAAGATCAGATTCCATGACAAATAGATCCATAATAAAAAGATTGGAATCGCCGCAAAGGCACCATAAATCGCCTCATAACTGGTGAAGTTGGTCATGACCGTACCAAATACATGCTTGAGCAGCTCAAATACGACAGCTATAATCACCCCAGCAATAATGGCGCTTTTCGCTGGTACGCGCGCTTTTGGGATAAACCAATACATACCAATAAAACCTGCTACGGTAATGCCGATTGATACTACCTGTACCCAAAAAGACCAATCAATACCGTAACCGGCTATTTGACGATTTAGAAAACTCAAGCTTTGCACCGCACTTGAGGCAATAAAAGCCGTCCCCAAAACTAAAGGCCCTAAGGTAATAATTGTCCAATAACGCAGCAGGCTTTTGAGCCCACCTGAGCGTTCATCCACGCGCCAAATCTGATTGAAAGCGCGCTCAACAGTGGTCAAAGTCATAATAGTGGTGACAAATAAAATCATTATCCCGATAGCCGTTAAATTAGTCGATTTTTCGGCAAAGTTATTGATGTATTTACTGACTTGCAGGCTCGATTGTGGCAATAAATTGCTATAAATGACTTCATATATCTGCGCGCGGGCAGAAGCTAGAGCGGGCACTGAAGACAAAATCATCAGCAGTACCGTAAATATAGGTACAATTGACAACATCGTGGTGTAGGTCAAAGATGCGGCTTTTTGTTGGCAGTTATCTTCAAAAAAATGCCTAATCAAAAACCTTACAAATTTAAACCAGCGCTGCTGTAAAAAAGGAAATTTTTGAGTTAATTTTTCCATATTGACCATGTAGAAGGAGGGAGGTGACAATAGTGTAACAAAATGTCCTAGCCTTAGTTGCCACTTATTTGTGTCAAAATGCTAGGCAGTAGCAGTCGGTTTGCATGTCAGTCAACGACTCGGGCATAATGTAGCCTGCACTCGAATCATTTCAATGAGTATCACCCAAAAGGAAGCCTTGCCCATGAGTCAGATCGATCCCTATGTATTAGTGCTATATTACTCAAGTCATGGCACCACCAATGTCTTGGCTTATGCCATTGCTCAAGGGATAGAAGATGCTGGCATGACCGCGCGTATACGTACGGTGCCGACAGTGGCGGCTGAGACGACTGCGAGCAAAGCGGCTATACCTGACGAGGGCGATCTTTACTGTACTATGGACGATCTTAAGAACTGCGCTGGATTGGCCTTAGGCAGCCCAACGCATTTTGGGAATATGGCGGCTCCTATGAAGTACTTTTGGGATAATACCGTGACACTGTGGCTGGCAGGTAATCTACAAAACAAACCCGCGTCAGTATTTACCGCAACAGGCTCTATGCATGGCGGTCAAGAAACCACGCTACTGACGATGATGTTGCCGCTGATGCATCACGGTATGATGATCGTAGGATTGCCCTATGGTGAGGCTGCGCTCAATCGCACCCAACGTGGTGGCACTCCTTATGGTGCTAGTCATGTCAGCGGCGCCGCCCATGATCAGCCTATATCAGACGATGAGCGCGAATTGGCCATTGCCCAAGGCCGCCGGCTTGCCATTACTGCTCAAGCGCTGTTGCAAGCGAACTGGAAGCGCTAAGGGCTTAAAGCTTGTTAGCTTAATGAAAAAAGCTGAATGATAAAAACGTGCTATAAATTAGGAAAATACCGCCGCTAATGTCCACAACTTCTACGCCTTCTAAGCAAACACCTGGTCCTAAACCGGCTAGAGCCGTCAAGCCAAAAAAGCTCATTGCGCCTATGCAGCAGCGCTTACTGCGCACCTGGCTAGTGTGGATAGCATATCGGCTCTTAGTATTGCCGATATTTATTAGTTTGTTTAATCCAAGTAATCCGGATATCGTTGGTGGTATCGCTTGGCATGGCCTGTGGCTGATACCGGCCTTTATCATCACTCCTTCGATAGTGCGCGGTCGCTCTCCTTATATGCTACTGGTTAGTAGTATGTTGACCTTAGTTTATCTAGGAGCTAGCGGCGTAGTATTATTCACTCGCATTTATGGCAGTAGTTGGACAGAGATTTTAGTTTATGGGCTGGATTTTGCTTTATTACTGGCGATAAATATTTGGTTGTTTATCTTGCTCAAGCGCTTACCGTCGATGAATAAAGGAGAAAAATAGTTGCATTCTCTGACATAAAAAATCGGCGCTCTACCTATGACAGTAGAGCGCCGATTTTTAGTTTTGAACCTAGGAGTTTCAATGTGCTATCGCCTAACGTACCTTTTTCAATTCTAAATCCATCTTTTTACCGTCGTTGATTTGACTGACTTTGACTGGCAGATAATCTAAGCTTGGCGCGAGCCAAAAGCTCGTTGAGCGACTATTATCATCATGAATACGGTCGACTCGTACGGTATCAAAAGTGCCCGCTGGTACGGTTACTTTCGTATTGCCCACTTTTTTGAAAGGTGTTTTTTCTACTTTATCTTTTTTGGCCATGTAGTAGTTACCTGAGAATTTACCGTTTAATAGGTCTTGTCGAATTTGCACTTCTAAACTCAAATCATCAAAGGCTTGCTGCGCCATATTTGACGTCGTGGTTTTACCTTTATAGCTACTCGTAACTTTTTTACCTACCGAATCGAAACTTAGATTATGGGTGCGACCGATACCTAAGAGCTTATAAGTGGTGCTAGCCTTAGAAGGACTGACATTATTACCCATGATAGTAAAGGTACTGCTTTGCGACGCACTCGCGACGCCGGCAACACGAGCCTTTACATTATAGTTCCAAGTATTGCCTGATTTTTTTAAGGTGCGAGTCGCGTTACCTTTGTATTTATCTTCAACGGTAAAGCTATAATCAGCGGTTGAAGGCTGAATGGTTTTGGCGCTAGCCAGAGTAGGGGCGGTCATAGATAAAGCTCCAATAGCAGCGATACTAGCGCCCGTGATTAGCGTAGTACGTCGTTTGTTGTTGCTGCGTTTTTGAGTAGTAAAGGGCGTTAAAGAAGATAGTAAAGTCATGGATAGTCCTTAATAATTATACAGCTATAGTCAATCCACTATGAAATAAATACAGTGCTACTGAGATGAATTTTGCGCAGCCTTTAAGAATGCAGCACGCAAGGAAAATTTATACCAGTAGCACGCTATTATAATCGTCCTTTTTTTATTTAGGATTCATTATAATAATTCACAAGGATTTTTATAATTTAATAAAGCGGATCAGTAGCCCTTATGATTTCATTATCAGCTACTATGTTGTCAGCTATTATAATGGTCATACCTTGTTACATTTTCAAGGTTCGACTCTTAAGCAGACGTTTGGCTCTTGTAGCTGAGGTTACCCAAAAGAAGTCACTATTTAGACTCAGTAACATCCTGTCAGTAAGCTTGCTCTTAGCTTAGGATAGATGATTTTTATCAGCACTATTCTTGTAAATTTTTGGGCCACGCCCTTGAAGCTCTACGCGTATGCCCCCACTTTTTGAGACAAGCTCGAAGCTTATTATTAAAGCGAGTCTATAAGAGCGCGTCTATAGCGTAGTCAACAACAAAAGCTGGACGACGCTGCTATTATTGGGCTGACACGAAACTTTTTATTCAAACAACTTTTGGAGTCCTATCGATGAATATTCGTCCTTTACATGATCGTATTGTCGTACGCCGCATAGAAGAAGAAACCAAAACCGCTGGTGGTATCTTATTACCAGGTTCAGCGCAAGAAAAGCCGTCACAAGGTGAAATACTAGCGACGGGTAACGGTCAGATTCGTGACAACGGTGAAGTCCGCACTTTGGACGTTAAAGTCGGCGACAAAGTCTTATTCGGTCAGTATGCTGGTCAAACCGTAAAAGTCGACGGCGAAGAGCTACTTATTATGAAAGAGTCTGATGTATTAGGGGTGTTAGAAGGGTAATCATAAAACCCTAACCTCTTCATTAAGATGAATTGAATGATACCTAATGAACTAAAATAACGAATGGAGCAATTTAACATGGCAAAAGACGTAAAGTTTGGCATTGATGCCCGCACACAGATGATGGACGGCGTAAACGTCCTAGCAAACGCGGTACGAGTTACACTAGGCCCGAAAGGTCGTAACGTGGTGATCGATAAATCTTTTGGCGCGCCGACTATCACTAAAGATGGCGTTTCGGTTGCTAAAGAGATCGAGCTTGAAAATAAGTTTGAAAACATGGGCGCACAGTTAGTGCGTGAAGTGGCTAGCCGCACCAATGATGTCGCCGGTGACGGTACCACCACTGCTACGGTATTGGCTCAGTCTATTCTGCAAGAAGGCATGAAATCAGTCGCTGCAGGCATGAACCCTATGGATCTTAAGCGCGGTATCGATAAAGCGGTACGTGAAGCGGTAAAAGAGATTCACCAGTTATCAACCCCAGCTGACGATTCAAAAGCTATCGCCCAAGTCGGCTCTATCTCGGCTAACTCAGACACCAAAATCGGTGAGCTGATTGCGCAGGCGATGGAAAAAGTCGGTAAGCAAGGCGTTATCACTGTTGAGGAAGGCTCAAGCTTTGAGGACACTCTAGAAGTGGTCGAAGGCATGCAGTTTGACCGTGGTTACATCAGCCCATATTTTGCTAACAAGCAAGATAGCTTAACCGCTGAGTTTGAAAACCCGTATATCTTATTGGTTGACAAAAAAATCGGCAATATCCGTGAGATCGTGCCATTACTTGAGCAAGTCATGCAGCAGAGCAAGCCTTTGCTAATCATCGCTGAAGACGTTGAGAATGAAGCGCTTGCGACCTTGGTAGTGAACAATATGCGCGGTGGCCTAAAAACTTGTGCCGTAAAAGCACCTGGCTTTGGTGATCGTCGTAAAGCGATGCTACAAGATATCGCTATTTTGACCGGTGGTACGGTTATCTCTGAAGAGATCGGCCTAAGCCTAGAAGAAGCAACCCTTGAGCAGTTGGGTACCGCGAAGAAAGTCACTGTTGGTAAAGAAAACACCGTCATCGTTAATGGCGCAGGAGAAACTACTGCGATCAATGAGCGTGTTGACTCTATCAAACGTCAAGTCGAAGAGTCTACCTCTGACTACGATAAAGAAAAGCTACAAGAGCGCATGGCAAAACTAGCGGGCGGCGTAGCGGTTATCAAGGTCGGCGCGGCAACTGAGACGGAAATGAAAGAGAAGAAAGATCGCGTTGATGATGCGCTACATGCGACTCGCGCTGCGGTCGAAGAAGGCGTCGTACCTGGCGGCGGTGTCGCTTTAGTTCGTGCGATGAATGCTTTATCTGAGCTAAAAGGCGACAACGACGATCAAGACGCCGGTATCAATATCCTACGTCGCGCGATGGAAGCGCCACTGCGTCAAATCGTCACCAACTCTGGCGAAGAAGCCTCAGTAGTGGTCAACGAAGTCAAAAACGGTAGCGGTAACTATGGCTACAACGCGGCTTCTGGCGAGTACGGCGATATGCTAGAGATGGGTATCTTAGATCCGGCCAAAGTGGCTCGTTCAGCTCTAGAGAACGCTGCTTCTGTTGCTGGTCTCATGCTCACTACTGAAGCGATGATCACTGATTTACCACAAGGTGATGACGGTATGGCAGCTATGGGCGGCGGCGCTGGTGGTATGGGCGGCATGGGTGGTATGGGCGGCATGATGTAATCAGCCCTTAGACCTGTAATGCCTAGTGCTACAGTTTTTATTTCATAGTACTTATAATACAAAACCCCGATAGGCTTTGGCTTATCGGAGTTTTTTTATGTTAATTTTATACAGTGTTAAATCTTACTGATCCGCCTCATCCCTTCTAAAAGTCCACGTCTTATCATCAGATTCACTATCAACGTAATAATAACCTGCCAAATCAAACTCTTTGAGTTGTTCCGCTTTGGTCAGCTGGTTGTCTGCCGCATATTTCACCATTAGTCCGCGCGCTTTTTTGGCATAAAAGCTAATCACTTTATACGTACCATTTTTTTCATCTTCAAATCTAGGGGTAATAATCTGCGCGTCTAAGGCCTTTTTCTTTACCGATTTAAAGTATTCATTGGACGCTAGATTGACAAGCACCTTGTCATCGCTATCCGCCATTTGGGTATTGATAGCATCGGTGATTTGCTCATCCCAAAACTCATACAAGTTATCACCGCGCTTGTTTTTTAGCTTAGTTCCCATCTCAAGTCTATACGGCTGCATCAAGTCTAAAGGTTTCAATACCCCGTAAAGTCCAGACAAAATACCTAAGTGTTCATTGAGATAAAGCATGGTCTCTTTATCCATCTCGTAGCTGGCAAGACCAGTGTAGACGTCACCATCGAACAGATAGGCGGCAGGCTTGGCATTATCAGAGTCATGCGGCATCTGCCATGCTCGATTACGCTCCGCGTTAAGCTGCGCTAAATCATCAGAAATACTCATAAGCTCTTGTAAATCAATCGGATCTTTGGCCTTGAGGTTTTTTATCAGCTGCGCGGCGTCTTCAATGAGGGCAGGCTGGCTATAATAGTTACCAAGGTTTAAAGGCACAGCGTCCGTTTCATTTAAGGACTTGGCAGGGGAGAGGACAAAGTACATATGGACTCCTTTTTTAAGTGTCAATTGATTGTCAATGCATAGAATAAGCGAAACTTAATTTATTTTTTATACCCGTCTTGACACTACCATAGCACAAACCTATAGCTATAGAGGATACGCATTAACTAGGGGGATAATCTCCACGCTTAAAAGCTCAATATATTTCACCTAACGAATTTAGATACTGCTATTATTGTCAATAATTTTTGATAGAACAATAAAAGTTATAGCCGAGACACAACTACTAACTTTTTATTTACTTATGAGTCATCATTAAACAATGAAAGGTAGGGGACGATGTCTCTATAATAAAAAAAGATGATGAAGATAGCATTATCATTCAGGGAATTGATAATCTTTGCTCAGTGCTTTACTTCACAGAGTACTAGCTGAGCAGGGCTTTTTTTGCGCCCTCTATTTTATCATTCAATATATCCATAAAGCCAAAGCTTGTGATCAGGCAAGTATTTGCATGTAAGGAGACGATATGAAAATCGGTGTTATCAGTGCAGACAGTACAACTGAGAGCCGCGTAGCACTCACCCCAGATGCGGTCAAAAAGCTGCGTAAGCTTGGGTTTGAGGTCGTCGTTCAGTCAGGCGCAGGTCTTGCAGCCTATTATACAGACGACAGCTATCAAACGGCCGGTGCTGACATTGCTAGTAGTAGTAATGAAGTGATTGAGCAGTCCCAGATTATTACCACTATCAGTGACTTGCCAGCTGAGCTCACTGAGACTCTAAAGCCCAAGCAAATTATCGTTGGGATGCTTGATCCTTACCGTAATACTCAGCTAGAGACTTATGCGAACAAAGGCGCGACTGTATTTGCAATGGAACTATTGCCACGTACCTTGTCGCGCGCGCAAAATATGGATGTATTGTCCTCACAAGCCAACCTCGCCGGTTATAAGGCGGTGTTACTGGCTGCTAATGAGTACTCGCGTCCGTTCCCCATGTTTATGACTTCAGCGGGTACAGTCAAACCTGCCAAAGTCGTTATCTTAGGTGTCGGCGTGGCAGGCTTGCAAGCGATCGCTACCGCTAAGCGTTTAGGCGCTGTCGTTGAAGCGAGTGACTTGCGCCCCTCTGCGCGTGAGCAGGTCGAGTCGCTTGGCGGTAAATGGTTAGACGTACCGATGAGTGAGGAGGAAGCGCAAAAGGCCAAAGCAACTGGCGGTTATGCGTGGACGCCCTCAGAGCAGTATATGAAAGATCAAGCGGCGGTGGTAGATAAGGCGCTAAGCGCTGCTGATATCGTCATTACTACCGCGCAGATACCTGGTCGTGACGCTCCAAGATTAGTACATAAAACCACGCTTGATAAGATGAAAGCAGGTTCAGTGTTGATCGATATGGCAGCAGGTACAGGTGGTAACGTTGAAGGGGCAGTTGCTGAGCAAACCATCACCACGGATAACGGCGTGCGTATCGTTGGCGCGGCAAATATTCCGTCCCAGCTTGCCGCGCAGTCCTCAGATCTTTATGCCAATAACTTAGTGAACTTTATCACGACTTTGATTGCTGAAGAGGATGCAAATAACGACGCCGCACCGAACAAACTAGCACTTCATTTAGATATGGAAGACGAGATTCAAGGCGCACTCGCAGTGACCCATGACGGTCAAGTGCGTTTGGCTAAGCGCTAAGTAGCTGACTACTAAGCGGCTATCTAACAAGCGCTTAAGCTATCTGGGCTATTAAAGCTATAAGTCTTTTTGATATTACTAATGAATTTGCCAGTAACGAATAAATTTTAGGAGGATAAAATGATTGCCACTATTTTAGCAGCAGCGCCAGCTGGCGCCGCCATGGCTAGCACGCCATTTGTCGCAATTTTTACCGTATTTGTACTCGCTATCTTTGTGGGTTATTACGTGGTTTGGGGTGTGACCCCGGCCCTGCATACGCCTTTGATGGCGGTCACCAATGCGCTCTCTAGTATTGTGATTGTCGGTGCGATTTTGCAAACCGTCGTTATCGATAACCAAGTATTTACGGCGACGAGTTTGATCGGTGCTTTTGCGGTGTTTTTAGCCAGTATCAATATATTTGGTGGCTTTTCAGTGACGGAGCGCATGCTTTCTATGTTTAAACCCAAACCCAAAAAAGCACCAGTAGTAAAGACTGAGAATGGAGGTGATGCATGAGCGATTTAACAAACTTCATCGCCACTAATGCGGACTGGTTCTATTTAGTTGGCGCTATTTTATTTGTCTTAACTTTGCGAGGATTATCTAGTCCCAAAACCGCAATTCGCGGTAATCGCATGGGTATGGTCGCGATGGCTATCGCCGTTATCACGACCTTCTTCTTAGCTGAAGGTCCGATCATGTGGATGATCATCGGCGCAATGGTATTAGGCGCGGCTGTTGGTATCTGGAAATCAAGAACCGTAGCGATGACCCAAATGCCAGAAACCGTGGCTTTAATGCACTCCTTAGTCGGCCTAGCTGCAGTAGCTATCGCCTTAGCAACGGTACTGCACTCTGATCAAGAGTACAATACGGTCACCCGCTTAGAGCTATTTATTGGTTGCTTTATTGGTGCCATTACCTTTTCAGCTTCCGTCTTTGCCTTTGGTAAACTGGCGGCAAAAAGCTGGGCAAAAACGGTCAATGGCGGCTGGGTCAAGCCGGTACAAGCGTTATTATTTATCGCGATGATTGGTTTTGGTGCAGTATATTTTATTACTGACTCCTTGCCCGCTTTTTACGTCATGACCGTATTAGCCATTGCCTTTGGTTGGATGTGGATTGCACCAATTGGTGGCGGCGATATGCCAGTAGTCGTGTCACTCCTCAACTCCTTCTCAGGTTGGGCAGCAGCAGGTATTGGTTTTACTCTTGGCAACTCGATGCTGATTATTGCCGGCTCACTAGTTGGCTCATCAGGGGCGATTCTCTCCTACATCATGTGTAAGGCGATGAACCGCTCATTGATCAACGTCTTATTCGGCGGTATAGGCAGTGCAGCAGTCGCTGGCGGCGATGATGATGGCGCGCCAAAGAACTATAAGTCAGGCTCAGCAGAAGACGCAGGCTTTCTTATGTCCAATGCTAGTGACGTAATTATCGTGCCAGGTTATGGTATGGCGCAAGGCCGTGCACAGAATGCGGTCAAAGAATTATATGAGCTATTAAAAGAAGAGGGCGTCAATGTACGCTTCGCTATTCACCCGGTTGCGGGACGTATGCCAGGTCACATGAACGTACTATTGGCAGAAGCGGATGTGCCGTACGATGACATCATGGAGATGGATGAGATTAACTCCGACTTTGCTAGTACTGATGTGGTACTCGTCATCGGGGCCAATGACGTGGTGAACCCGTCTGCTAAAGACGACCCAACCTCACCTATCTTTGGTATGCCTATCCTCGAGGTAACCAAAGCGCAAACGGTGATGGTCATCAAACGCTCGATGAGCACGGGTTATG
The DNA here is from genome assembly GCF_052259045.1 of Psychrobacter sp. 1Y11. Classification (NCBI taxonomy): domain Bacteria; kingdom Pseudomonadati; phylum Pseudomonadota; class Gammaproteobacteria; order Moraxellales; family Moraxellaceae; genus Psychrobacter; species Psychrobacter sp. 1Y11. Next base: position 10,180 of record NZ_JBQQER010000021.1, on the reverse strand, counting down.
CAGGTCTTGATAACAGTCTCTTCTATATGGATAAGACTATGATGATCTTTGGTGATGCCAAGAAAATGGTTGAAGAGATGGTACGTAGCATCAACGGCGGCGGTCATTAATGAGCTGTTAGTATTTTGTATTAAGTATTTTAGGTAAAAAAGTCACTCCGGTGGCTTTTTTGCGTTATGGTATAGCGCCTTTATGTCACTTATAAAATTCAGTCAGTTATAACACACAAAATAGACGTCAAAAGAGTTCTTTATGAATATGTTAATCCGTTTTTTTATTATGACTAGCCTGCTCAAACAAGAGCTGAAAAAGCAATCTGTTAGCAAGAATCTTAATGAAGAGGTGCTAAGAGCGCCAGTCATAAGGCATTACCGAGTATTACCACACGATCTAGGGTTTCGTGATCATCTGCCAAATTATCGCTTCTTATCTTTTATTGAGCTTAATGTTACTAGGTGGTTAAGGACTTGCTGCCATCAAAAAGGTATCAAAACTCCTGAGTGGATTGTCGCTATGCAGGAGGTCATTTACCTCAAGCAAATCAAATTTTTGGACAAAATGATCCTAAGAAGTGCTGTAGCAGGTTGGGATAAAAAGTATGTTTATTTTGAGCATCATTTTTTTGTAAAAGACCAATTAATGGCGGTTGGTATGACCAAGTTTGTGCTAATGAGTAAACATGGTCAGCAAACGCCCGCGATATTAGACATGGCAGGGGAGCAGTTAACCGATGTCATCACTACTTGGAACACTCATCAAGTGGCTGTCAAGTCAATGCAAGCGCCTAGCGTATGATTACGCCATGCTCTCATAAATGCCTCTATAATCATCTAACGAAGTTTGTTAGGATGAGCTTATCATATTTATAATAAAATTAAGGACTCACTATGACCCCGCAAAAACTAAAATGGACCGACAGCTTAGATATCGCCATCGAGCTATACGAGAAGTTCCCTGAGACTGATCCGCAGTATATCCGCTTCACTGATCTGCATCGCTGGGTAACGGAGTTAGAAGGCTTTGATGATGATCCACAGCGTTCAAATGAAGGTATCTTAGAAGCGATTCAGATGAATTGGATAGATGAGGCAGACTAAATTTATTCTGTTATCATAAATAATATTCCAATACAAATCGCATATAAAAGCTAAGGCAGTATTATGAGTTCATCCGTCAAAGAGCTATCGTCAGCGATAGTCTGTCAAGGTATCAGCGCGCGTACCACAAATCTTGCTGAGACTGAATACGAAACGGCCAAACTAGGCCGTCTGTGGCAAAAGTTTTACCAAAACCATGTCAGCCATCTTAGCGAGGGCGAAGATATCTACGGCGTTTATCATAACTATGAGAGCGAAGATTTAGTCGGAGCATTCGATGTGGTCGCCAGTTGGAAGGTAGAGAGCGAGCAGGCAGCAGGGCAGGATGATAGCGAAGATAACAATGTCCTTAGTCCTGAGAATATTCTTAGCGCCGCTCATGGTAGCGATGTCATCACGATGACTATCCCTGCAGGCAAGTATTTGGTATTTACCGAAGAAGGGAGAATGCCTAATACGGTGATGAATGCTTGGGAGAAGGCGTGGGAGTATTTCCATAATCCTGACTGCGAACACACTCGCACTTATAATGTCGATTTTGAGCATTATATCGGTGGTAATTTAGAATTTGGACAAGTCGATCTTTATATTGGGATTGAGTAAAGTTGTAAAATCTAGATAGATAAAATAACTAAATATTAAGAAGCATGCTTTATGTCGACGTCCAAAGTCACTTATCAAATCAACACTCCGATTACGCCTTTCCAATTCATAGAGGTATTAAAGAATTGTAGTTTAGGCGAGCGTCGTCCTATAGATAATCCTTATACGATTAAAGGCATGCTAGATAATGCCAATCTTTTAGTAACGGCATGGGTAGACAGGGCAGTAAATAAAGAGCATGAAGAGGCGACAAATGATGCGAATAACGACAAACAATTGATTGGCGTGGCGCGCTGCATTACGGATTTTAGTTATTGTTGCTATCTATCTGATATGGCTGTCGATGAAGCGTATCAAAACCATGGTATTGGTAAAAAGATGATCGAAAAAATTGAGCAGCAACTGCCGCCCAGTTGTAAAGTTATTTTGTTATCTGCGCCGCAAGCGACTGAGTATTATCCAAAAGTTGGTTTCAAAAAACATGAGAGTGCATGGGTCAAAGTAGTGGAGTAGTAAATCGATTATTTGTCCATCAAATATTTATCTATTAAAAGATAACTTGTAAAAAAAGCGTTACTTATGCAATAAGTAACGCTTTTTTTACGAGCTTAATTAAGCAATTGCAATTAATCTAGCAATAAGTTCTCTAATATTCCTTCATATATCTGCGCCAGTTTTCCTAAGTCATCGACTTCTACCCTTTCATCGACTTGATGAATAGTGGCATTACGCACGCCAAGCTCAACGACTTGTGCACCTGTTGGCGCGATAAAACGGCCGTCGGATGTCCCGCCAGAAGTAGAAAGCGTGGTGTCTGTACCTGTTACTGACTTGATCGCGTTTTGACAAGCAGATACTAGTTTGCCTTCAGGCGTTAAAAATGGCTGGCCTGAGAGTTTCCAATGAATGTCATAACTGGCATCACTATTAGCAAAATGCTTGTCAAAGATTGCATGGGTTTTCTGCTTTAACTCATCTTCAGTCGTTTCCGTTGAGAAACGGAAATTAAACACTGCACTTAGCGTTTCAGGAATGACGTTGGTCGCGCCCGTACCACTGTTGATGTTGGAGATTTGCAACGAGGTCGCAGGGAAGTAATCATTACCAGTATCCCATTCAGCAGCAGTGAGCTCGCTTAGTGCTGCCATTGCCGCATGGATAGGATTACTGGCCAAATGAGGGTAGGCGACGTGACCTTGTTTGCCTGTTACGGTCAGCTCCGCCCCTAAGGAGCCGCGGCGACCGTTTTTGATAATATCGCCAAGGGTATCGGTGCTCGAAGGTTCGCCGACTAGGCAGTAAGTTATTTTCTCATCGCGCGCTTCCAAGGTTTCGATGACTTTCACCGTACCATTGATAGAGGGGCCTTCTTCATCAGAGGTAATCAGCATAGCGATTGAGCCTTTGTGCTCAGGATGATTAGCAACAAAACGCTCGCTTGCAATGGTAAAAGCAGCGATACCTGTTTTCATATCAGCGGCACCGCGCGCCCAAAGGTAGCCGTCTTCGATAGTTGGCGTAAAGGGCGGATAGCGCCAATTATTGACATCACCGGTTGGCACTACATCGGTGTGACCGGCGAAGCAAATGACCGGATCGGTCGTGCCGCGCCGTGCCCATAAGTTTTTCACCTCAGCATGCTCACCTGTTTTATCTCTATCACCGAAGTACATAAATTCGCAGTCGAAGCCTGCTTGCTCTAATCGCGCTGACAATATATCTTGACAGCCGTCATCATCAGGGGTGACTGAGGGTCGTTCAAGCAGCTCAATACTTAAATCTAGAGTAGCTTGTTGATGGGTTTGCGATAAAGTGTTGTTGTTATTGTTAGACATAAAGAACCTTTTAATAGGGATAATTTTTATTAACATGAATAATTTTGGTTTGGTACTGGTAGATTGATACTTTAACCTTCTTCTACAAAAGGCACTAAACCATCACGGCGCATCCAAGTGGCGATAGAGTAGCGCTGACGATGGGCGGTTTGTACTTGATGTTGCAGGTCGCTATTGAAGATAATTAAGCGATTAGCAAGCGGCATGACTTCATGATGGACGCCGTGATTATCCACAATTTCTACCGCGCCGCCGTCTATCTCTTCCCAGTCGTCGTTGAGATAAAAGACCGCAGATATCACGCGCTCATCACGGCCTGCCGGGTTGTCACTGTGCCACTGATAGCCAAAGCCGGGTGGATAGCAGGCATAATGCGCTTCACTATGACGAATACCCGTGAATAGCGCCCGGTTCAATAGAGCCGATAGCGCATTGATAGCTTGCAGATAATAAAACCCAGCAAAGAAGTCTTTGGTGATCCAGCGAATGTTATCACCGCGAATGTTGCTCACCCTAATACCAGCGGTAAGCTCTGCTTCACGATAGTCAATAAAACCACTCTCGGCCTGCAAGGCAAGCAAGGCTTTATCTATAAAGACATTATCAAGAACCAGCCAGCCGTCCGAAACTAGTGTATCAAGCGCGCTATCGCTGAGCCTATGTGCCCAATTAACAGCAAAGTCAGACAATTGCAAGACTTGTTGGGTTAGGCCATCCGCGCTCATGCCTTTTTTGTCAGTAGGCGTAAGCTGTGGCGGATTATCTATACCTATGGGATTATCAACCGCTAGAGGCGTTACTTTAAGGTTGCTAATAATCGTTGTCATGTCGTCCCGTTACTCTTTACCAATGCTCTATCAGTATTCTACTAGCGCTTTATCAACGTCTAATTACCAAAACCCACGTTATCTTTTAAGCTTCCTATGCTACCATAGATGCAATTTTCCGCACTTAAACTTTTTGAGATTATGAACTATACCTTATGAATTATAAACATGCCTACCACGCAGGTAACTTTGCCGATGTGGTGAAACACATTTTACTTGTGCAACTGCTTAATCAATTAAGCCAAAAAAACAAACCTTTTTATGCCCTCGACGCTTACGGCGGCCGCGGACTTTATTCGCTAGCTAGCGAAGAGGCGCGCAAAACTGGGGAAGCCAAAGGCGGTATCCAAGCTTTGCTAACAGCTGAGGGCTTGGATATGGAAAAAGCGCCTGCCGCTATCAAAGACTATATAGAAGGTATCAAGCAAGCGCGTTTTACTTATGACAATAAAGTCTATCCGGGGTCGCCTTGGTGGATTGCCCATCATATCGAAAAAAACTCAATTGAAAAGCCAGATAGTGGCGTACGCGGTGAGGCTTTTGAGGCTAAAGCGAGTGAGTATGACGCTTTGAACTATCAGCTGCATAAGCTACCGATTGGCATTCATCATCGCGATGCTTTTGAGGGGATTCGTGCCGTCATTCCCCCTGCCGAGCGTCGCGGCTTAATATTTTTAGATCCGCCTTATGAGCAAGAGCATAAAGACTTTACCCGTCTGGTTGATTTATTAGTGGCCTCTTATAATAAATGGCCACAAGGGACTTATGCGCTATGGTTCCCAATCAAAAATATTGACGCGGTTGAGTTGTTTTATAAAAAGCTTAAACGTACCGATATCAGACGCCAGCTCATCTGTGAGCTCAATGTCTATCCAAACGATGTCGCTGTTGGTCTGAATGGTACCGGCATGCTAATTATTAATCCACCTTGGCAGTTCGACAATCAGGCGCGCGAGATATTACGCTTTTTACAGCCCGCGCTCAAAGTCGCTGACGCGCCCAATATGACCCCTGATAGCGCGACCAATGTACGCTGGCTAGTCGGCGAATAAGGACAGGCTATGAGTACCAATAATGGCAATAATAGTATTAATAACGCAACCGATAGAGTTATCGATGATAAAGCTGTCGATAAGACGGACCAAGCTACTGAGCTGCCGCTCAATGATAATTTAGACCATATTAGCGATAGTGCCGCGACGCAGCCGCCTTATATCGATGAGCATGAGTTTAACATTCGCTTAGCGGATAATGACGATTATGAAGGTCTCACCTTTGAAGTTATTGAGGCGGAAGTTGCCGAGGGTCAGCAAGTAGTCAGTCGCGGCGTCTATCTAGCGCCTAACTTGATCACCACTTTATCGCTATTGTCTGGTTTTTATTCGATTTTAGCTAGCACCAGTGGTGAGTTTTATAAAGCTGCTTTAGCGATATTTTTATCGGCTATACTCGATGGCGCTGATGGGCGCGTAGCCCGCATGCTTAATGCGCAGAGTCCGTTTGGTGAGCAGTATGATTCTTTGGCTGATTTATTGGCTTTTGGCATAGCACCTGCTATCTTAGTTTATAGCTTTGCGCTTGAGCCGTTAGGGCGTATTGGTTTGGGCTGTGCCTTTGTCTTTACCGCTTGCGGCGCGTTTCGTCTGGCGCGTTTTAACGTGCAAGTGGGTATCGTTGATAAAAAGTACTTCGTGGGTCTTGCCAGCCCCTTAGCGGCGATCTTAGTCACCGCAGCGGTCATGGTTGCCATTGACCACAATGAATGGGTGGGTGAATACGATACTATAATTATGATTTTGTTCGCCGCTTGGGTGGTAATTTGTGGTCTACTGATGGTCAGTAACGTCAAATATTATAGCTTTAAAGAGTTTGACAAAAAGAAAGTGCCTTTTGTGGCTTTGATCATTGCCGTTCTAATTCTAAGTATTCTTATTTATGATATTCCTGTCGGTATTTTAGCCATTGGCATTATCTATGCGTTATCGGGTATTGTGACCACCATAAAAGCTAAGATATAAAAGCGACATCGAATTATAAACACCTCTATCTGTCATCATAAGCCGCTTACCTAGTAAGCGGCTTTTTCGTATTTAGCTTGGACAGTGATGACTGGGTTTTAGAGCGCCTTTGCCGTGAGTTGCTGCAAGTGATGGCGTAGGATAAGAGGGTCTATAGGTTTGTGCAAGATAGTTGGGTTGATAGCTTTTGTCGCTTTGAGTAACTTAGGTGAGGTATTGGCTGTTAGCAGAATAAAGGACGCTGAGTCGTAATTAGCAGTACTACTGGCGTTCTGAATAGCGATGATGACCTCCTCGCCAGTTTCTTTGTCAGCTAAGCGATAATCAGAGATTACGATATCAGGTTGATGCACCTTAAAAGCAGCGACCGCTTCCGCTACTGTCTGAGCAGCAACAGCCTTGCAGCCCCAAACCTCTAATAAAAGCTGCATTGATTTGAGCAGAATATCGTCATCATCGACTACTAATACCGTTTTTCCTGCTAAATGATTAATGGCGGTATTATTATAAAAGGTAGTCTTATCATCTTTTTCGCAGATAGGCAGGGTTATAGAGAACTGTGACCCTTGATGCAGTGTAGACTTTACTTCTAGATCCGCTTTTAATAGATCAGTCATGCCTTTAACAATAGCAAGCCCGAGTCCTAAGCCTTGATTGGTCACATTATTGCGCTCTATTTGATGAAAGGACTTAAACGCTTGTTCAATCTCTTGCGGCGTTAGGCCACTACCAGTGTCCCATATACTGATACGGCAGTATTCTAGCGCAAGAGAGGAGTGACTTACAGGTAATTTACGCACGCCAATCAAGACACCCCCTTTATGGGTATAGCGTATGGCATTACTGATTAAATTTCTTAGGATCAATGCTAGCATTATAGGGTCTGTCATTACACATAGGGTGGTAGGTTTAAAGCGTAAAGAGAGCTGTTTATGCTGAGCCTGTATGCCAAACTCATCGACCAAGTTCTGCAGGATACTATTGAGCTCAGTTGCAACGAAATGAGGAGTCATCTCTCCACTTTCTAAGTGAGCGTAATCCAATACCGAGTTGAGCATCTCACGACTAGATTGGCTAGCAGAGCTGGCATAATCTACAATCTGTGCTTGCTGACTATCCAGATCAGTATCCTTCAGAGCTTCAATAAATAAGCTTAAGGCTTGTATCGGCTGACGTAAATCGTGGCTAGCGGCAGCCAAAAACTGAGTTTTTGCTGAACTGGCTTTTTCTACTTGTCGCGTTTTTATTTGTAGCTGTGCTACTAAGCTATTATTTTCTAGATAAATCAAAATAGCTTTGAGGGTATTGGTTGACGTATGTTTGGCGAAGAAAATATCAAAAAACAGCAAGGTGATGACCGCAAACGCTAAAATAATAAAGCCAGTATCGACCATATAAAATAAGAGAAACCCCCACATTAATATGCTAGGTAAAGCATAGGCAATATAAACTCGCCAAAACATGGCTAAGCTTGAGATCCCCCCGCTCAGCAGACCTAAATGCAGCCCTAGAAGTACGATAACTTGAGTAGAGTTTTGAATATTAGTGGTAAAGGCTTTGCCAATAGCTAATGCCCATAAGCAAGCAGTTGCAAGCGTACAAATAAACAGCACGCTATAGACCGCATAATGCGCTAAGTAGTGATCATGGTTTTTAGCAGAGGGTGAGGGCACTTCATAGGTCAAAGTAAAAAAGGAACGACTAGGCTTAACAAGTGATTGGTCATTAAGACTACTAGTAGAGGAGTAATCTTTATTACTAGAATTAAGGTTTTTACAATCTTCGGTAGTGTTTTTTGCTAAAGCTTTGATCTTTTGCCAGTTAAACCAACAAACATAAAGAATCATAAGATGAAAAAACATCCAAATCATGATTAGTAGTTTGGCAGCATTGATCTCCATAATAGGCACGCGCTGCAGCATGGCTATAAATATAGGCAGGAAAATGATCATAGCGCTAAAAAATAATAAAGCCAATGCCGCAAATATTTTTTTAAGGAAAGTTATCGTTAAAGCGTCAGGTCTTTTGAGTATCAATCTGACAGATAGCCATAAGACGCCTATGACTATCGAATGATATGCCAGCCAAATAGTATTTAATGCTTGCTGATTGGCATTTAAATCATAAGTGACAAACATAGTCGCAAAAAAGCAAATGCTGGTGAAAATAGTACCTAAAAGTGCCAAGGGTAGGTTTCTAAGTAACAGTCTAATCTGCGCGGCTAAGATTGTTTTATGGTTATAGGTGCTAGGAATTATGCTAGGAAGGGTTTCGATATCGTCGTTATACATAGTCAGTAATCCATATCAGTCCTATATAAAAACGCTTGGATAAACTCTTATGTTTAGTGCATCGCTTATTCTGGCTTAGCGAGATAACCGGCTTGTTGAGCAGAAATGATGATCTTGGTGCGGTTATGGACATCAAAGTGTTCCATCAAGGCGACGATATGATTACGTACTGTGTTTTCGCTCAAGGAAAGTTCATTAGCGATATATTTATTGCTATGGCCCTCTGCCATAAGTGCTAATACTTCTAAAAGCCTAGTACTTAGCAGCGTTTTCGTTTGGGTAACGACAGGGGATGGAGATGTTTGGGTTTGGATATGATCGCTTTGGCTCGGTAAGCGGCTCATTAATAGAGATTGCACTGTATTGCAAATGAGGGTGGAGTCAGTATTTTTATGCAAAAAACAACAAGCACCTAGCTCTAATGCTCTATTGATCTCTTCATGATTGTTAAGAGCAGACAGCAGCATAATACGTGCTTCTGGCCAGCGCTGTTGGAGGATAATCATACCGTCAATACCATTGAGCCCTGGTAGACAAATATCTAATAATATCACATCGATTTCTTCTTCAAGGCTTGTCACATCACTGATTTTTTCAATTTCAATGATGTCAGCGTCTATTTTATTCTTTAGAATGAGACGCAGTCCCGCTCGAAATAGGGCGTGATCATCGACTAATAAGACGATTTTTTTTGTTTTCATGTGCTTTATCCATTAGCTGCTCTGTCTACATTTCCGTACCGTCCATTCTGATTAGTACATTTGTACTATTATCAATAGCAGACCTACTATTTACAATAAGTAATACTTTGTCTAATTAGTGTTTGAAAAGATTACTCCATTGTATTAATTTTAACGAATATATTATTATAAATAAACATTTTTTGACACTTAATAGATAGTGTAGCAGCTTTAGCTATGAAGGAGAGTAAATAAAAGGGAATTTATTATGTTAAACCATGTTTATCGCGTCATTTTCAACCGTGTTACTGGCTGTTATGTAGCAGTGAGCGAAATTACTAAATAAGTTGATAGGTCCAGCAATTCAGCTGCGGTTAGTGCTGTGCAACCAGTCACTAAAGAGCTCAATACATCAAAGGGCCAATTCTCTATTAGTAGTAGCGCTTTTGGGAGTAGCGGTAGTCAAAATGGCGGTAATGTAGGGGTCAGCTATACTTTTAATTAAGTGAACTGTGCTTATAAATACGCGAGTAGAGGTGTTATCGTTATAATGCCGCTACTCATAGGGTATGTTTTACTACATATAAAATTAATTTCATAAACCCCTTGACCCCCAACCCAAAGCGCGTATAATGCCACCCAGTCGAGAGGGAAGGCGGATGAAACAAGTAGCTTGCTACTTATATCCAAACCATCCCACTAAATTAATTTTAAAATAAACTAATTTAGTTCTTGACAAGTTATTTAAAGCGTCTATAATACGCACCTCATTAAGGGACAGAACGAGACAAACTACCAAATAAGGTAGATAAATCAGGTTCTTAGCTTA
>NZ_JBQQER010000020.1:0-24152 GCF_052259045.1 Psychrobacter sp. 1Y11 | reverse complement strand
GAGGCGGCGGGCGCAAAATGTTTGGTCCAGTCTTTGCCCCAGTGCTCTAGGCTCTCGCTATCGGTTTTGATTTGGCTCTCTTCAAATTGATGGGTCTGACGTAAAGCCTGTAAAATAGCTTGCACCGCGGCAGTATTAACAGCAGTTTGCAAGCTTGGCTCATTAACCAGCGCTTGCTCTGCAGCATGAGTACGCTCATGTGCTGGTTGGTTTTCGATAACAGATTCGTTCATAATAGTCTCGGCTATTTAGCAGTAGCAATAGATAAGGGTGGGGAGATGAGATAAGGCTAATATTAGCACATCAGAGGGCCATATCTAAGCAGATGCGAGACTGAATCAGTCACCATTAACCAAAACGATGACAACTTATTCCTCTTATTCTCTAACATCCTCGGGCAATTTTGTGTAATATAAGCGCATTGTTTTTATTCATCATAAGTGAGTGATTACACAAGAGGGTGTCGCCTTCATTTTTTAACAGCGATACTAGAGTCAGGGCAAACTACTGAGATGCATTTTTCGCAGCCTCTGTGAGAACGGTACGCTAAAAAATGTATACCAGTAGCACTGTATTGTTTTTAAACGGAGTCGACTAGATAAACGACTCAAACCTTACTTGTCAGTAAACAACTCACTTAACTAATTATAGGAAAGATTTCGTATGGCATTATCATTACAAAAAGATAAAATTCGTTTTCTATTACTAGAAGGCTTGCATGAAAACGCTTTAAAAGTATTAGAAGGGGCGGGTTATAGCAATATTGAATACTTAAGCCACGCGCTCGACGAAGATGAGCTGATCGAAAAAATCAAAGATGCGCACTTTATCGGCATTCGCTCGCGTACGCAGTTGACGCGTCAAGTATTAGAAAAAGCCGAAAAACTCATCGGTATCGGCTGCTTTTGTATTGGTACCAACCAAGTCGATCTAGAAGCGGCACGTGAAATGGGTATTCCGGTCTTCAACGCGCCTTATTCCAATACGCGCTCAGTGGCTGAGCTAGTATTAGCCGAAGCCATTATGCTGTATCGCGGTATCCCTGAAAAGAACGCTACCGTACATCGCGGTGGCTGGGGCAAGTCTGCGACTAACTCGCACGAAGTCCGCGGCAAGACGATCGGTATCGTCGGCTACGGCTCTATTGGCTCACAGCTATCCGTACTAGCTGAAAGCTTCGGTATGAAAGTCATCTATCATGATGTGGTCACTAAACTGCCACTAGGTAACGCGGTACAAGTTGGCAGTTTAAATGAGCTCCTCTCAACGGCAGATATCGTTACGTTGCACGTCCCTGATGTGCCAAGCACGCGCTATATGATGAAAGCGGAGCAGTTCAATCAGATGAAAGAAGGCAGCTACTTTATCAATGCCGCCCGCGGTACTTGTGTCGAGATCGATGATCTTGCCGCAGTCATCGAGTCCGGTAAAGTGCTCGGCGCGGCGATCGATGTGTTCCCAAAAGAGCCGAAGTCTGCCGATCAAGAGTTCGAATCACCGCTACGTAAGTTCGATAATGTCATTTTGACACCGCATATTGGCGGCTCCACGCAAGAAGCGCAAGAAAATATCGGTCTAGAAGTCGCTGAGAAATTTGTAAAATACTCAGACCAAGGTGATACCGCGACAGCGGTCAACTTCCCAGAAGTTTCCATACCGTTCAAAGAAGGCTCGCATCGTCTGCTGCATATTCATAAAAACGTACCAGGCGTCCTCTCGCAAATCAACCGCCTATTCGCAGAAGCAAACATCAATATCTTAGCGCAGAGTCTAATGACCGAAGGCGATGTCGGCTATTTGGTAATGGATGTCGATTATAACGACTCAAATGCTGCTCTTGATCAGCTCAAAGATGTCGAAGAGACTATTCGCGTACGTATCTTATTCTAATTGAATAGTTAAGATTTGGATAAAAAAAGAGACGCTATTAATCATAGCGTCTCTTTTTTTACAAGCACAATCTTTTAGGTCATGTTACTTAGCTTTATTGGCCTCATCGGCCTGACGACGAGCTTCCTCTTTTGCCATTTTACGTTTTTCCATCACTTCTTTGACTTCGCTACCGATGTGCGCTTCGCCGCGCATTGAAGCCAGTTGCATTTGATACTCGCGTTCGCGGAAACGCGCTTTTTGCTCATCGGTCGCCTTGCCAATACAATGTGGGCAAGACTCGCCTTTGCTATAAGCGGGGCTTTGCATATCCTCAGCAGTGATCGGCATACGGCAAGCAAAACACTGCTCATAATCGCCTTTTTCCAGATTATGATTGACCGAGACGCGGTTATCAAATACGAAACAGTCGCCTTGCCACATCGTTTCGCTGGCAGGCACTTCCTCTAAATACTTTAAGATGCCGCCTTCTAAATGATAAACCTCTTCAAAACCTTGCTCGCGCATATAAGCGGTAGATTTTTCGCAGCGGATACCACCAGTACAGAACATCGCTACTTTTTTATGTTTAGCAGGATCGAGCTCTTTTGCGACGTATTCTGGGAACTCACGGAAAGTCTCCGTGTTTGGATTAACGGCATTTTCAAAGGTGCCGATTTGCACTTCATAGTCGTTACGCGTGTCGATAAGAATCACTTCTGGGTCAGAGATGAGCGCATTCCAATCCTTGGGCTTGACGTAGCGTCCAACCGACTGCAAAGGGTCGATACCTTCGACGCCCATGGTGACGATCTCTTTTTTTAGCTTAACCTTAGTGCGATAAAAGGGCTGCTCGCTAGTATAAGACTCTTTAAAGGTAAAGCTGCCAATCGCTTCGATACTACGCAGATAATCAAGCACATTATCGATACCTTGACGGCTGCCTGAAATCGTCCCGTTGATACCTTCACTAGCAATCAGTAACGTACCTTTGACGTCGTTTTTCAGCAGGGTATCCAAGATAGGCTGACGATAGTTTTGATAGTCATCAAAGCGGGTAAACTTATAGAGGGCAGCGACGACGATATTGTTGATTTCGCTATCGTAGACAGGCGCTTTTTTGGAAGGATTATCAATAGGGGTAGTGCTCATGTGGGTCTCCTGCGGGCTAGGACGTAAACCTAGTGCATTGATTAATTTAGGATAGCTATTTAATACTAGCTATAACACTAACGAAATTGTGGAATTCGCTAGCGCCGGCGTAGTGTAGCAAATTTAGATAAGGTTTTGAATATTTTAATAGCTGACGCTATGAGTAAAGTTCTAGAAAAGGGCTTAAAAATAATAAAAATCCAGCAAATAAGCTGGATTTTTATTATCAAATATAATGATCTACCACATCAAATCATCAGGAATCACATAGGCGGCGTACGGGTCATCTTCTTCTAACTCTGTATCTGACTTATCATTCGATACCACGATAAAGCCTTCTAGCTTAGCATTGATACGATCAGCTAATGGTCGCGGTAGTAGTGCGTAGTCGTCTTCTAAGCGCGCGATGACCACATGACCTGCAACGATTTGCTCGTAGAGTTTTTGAGTGGTATAAATCTTTTTAATCTTCGAGTTATCAACGAATTGATAACTGACCTCGCCATCAGTCTCAGTGATTTGATGCTGTTTGATCATCTGAATGATATTGGCATGCAGGGTTTTTTCTTCTAACTGCTGCTGCTTTTGCTGATTGAGCTTGAGATCTTTTTCAGCCTTTTGAGCTTGCGCGGCGGCTAGCGCTTTTTTACTTTCAGTAGCGGCTGCATCGCCGGTGCGCTTGGCGTGCTGAGCTTGCTTGCTTATTTTCTTGGCTTTTTTATCATCCACTAATCCTGCTTTTAAGAGCTGTGCTTGTAAGGCATTTTTGGCCATAATCTGATCACCTGCATAACGGTTTTTGACGAAGATATTTGATGAGGATTTTCGATAGTAATAAGGTAGATGGTAGCAAATTTATTCTATTGGCGTCAGCCCTTAAGCGCTTCTAAGTTATTATTTTTATATCGATACAAAAAATCCAGCGCAAAGGCTGGATTCTTGATGACTCAAGCTAGATGGTAGCTGATTGAGTTATCGGTTGCTTATTTACTTTGGTTTACTTACTTTGAAACCAAGTATCGGCTTGGCTACGAGCGCTAGCGATATCAGAAGACGATAAGTTAAGCGCTAACTGACCGATTTTGCCACGAGCTTTATTACGCACCTTTTCATCTAGCATGCCATCACGAGCCGCTAAGTCATACCATTTATAAGCATCAACTAGATTTTTTTGCTTCTCGTCGAGCAGAGCAAGCGTATAGCTAGCACGGTTGTCACCGCGCATGGCTGCTTTTTCTAGCCACTTACGCGCTTGGGTGATGTTAGGCTGAACGCCTTCGCCGCGTAGATACATAATCGCTAGATTAAGTTGGGCAGGAGCAACGCCTTGCTCGGCGGCGCGGGTGTACCATTGGATCGCTTGCTGAGTATTTTGTGCGACACCTTGGCCTTTTTGGAGACGCTTGGCGAGATAGAACTGCGCGTGATCGCTACCTTGAGAGGCGCGAGCAGATAAATCACTAACCGACATGAGCTCGAAACGTGAGGTATCAAGCGGTACGTTTGAGATCAGCTCAGCATTGGCTAGGCCAGCACAAGAAAATAGAGCGGTGAACAAGGCAGCTTTTAATAATTTCATAGCAGCTCCAAAATAGGCAGTGATTAATGAGTTAACAAACAATATCTTGGTCTAAATAATATGCTTGTTTCATAATTAATGAATAAAGGGTACTTGAGCTTATCTAGGGGTATCGGCTTGGGTAAAGTCCTTTTTAGCCATATCGCTTATACTAAAGCGCCAGATAAACGGTTCAAAACGGGTTGTCGTTGACAATATTTTGTAAGCTTAACACTCAAAGTTACGAAACTCAAATACTAATTACCTACTTTCACCACAGTTTAGAACGCTGAGAAGGCAATAAAATCATGGAGTTACATTGGCGTTACTTAATACAACAAGAATATAACCAAGTTTGTAACCTAATTTATCGTAATTCTATGAATTTTTAAGGCTCTTAAATATCAGAAGTGTCTCTAAGCTTTAGTGACTCGATAAATAGCAACATCTGCTAGTAAATTTGGCGCTTGGCGGACTAAGGTCGACATAAGGGGCGCATAGCCTTTTTCAGAGTCGCTCACTGCGAAACGGTTAAGAATACGAATATCATGCTTGGCGCACAGCTGCTCGAAGTCTTTAAAGGTACACAGGTGAATGTTTGGAGTGTTATACCACTCGTAAGGTAGCGCCTCTGAGACTGGCATCATGCCTTTAAGACCCAAATGAATACGGTTCTGCCAATGAGCAAAGTTGGGAAAGGTAATCACTGCTTCACGGCCAACGCGGAGCATATCGAGTAGCAGCTCATCAGGGTTTTTAACAGCTTGTAGCGCTCGCGCCATGACGACTGTATCGAAGCTGCCATCTGCGAAGCGCTCAAGGCCATCATTGAGATCTTGCTCAACGATGGATAAACCTTTGCCGATGGCTTCATTGATTTTGTGCTCATCGATCTCAATGCCATAGCCACTGACGCCAAGCTGCTGCTGTAAGTGTGCGAGCAGCTCGCCGTTACCGCAGCCTAAGTCTAAAATGTGCGAGCGTGGGGCAATCCAGCGCTCAGCGAGTTGATAATCCATTCTCACAAGTGCGCTCCTTTTGAGTGATGATCAGTCTGTGGTTTGCCAGTAGTCTTATGCTCGGTAATAAACGGCGCGGTCAAAAAGCCTCTAATAGCGCCCATATAACGCGGAATATCGAAAAGAAAAGAATCGTGGCCATGCGGAGCGTCGATATTGGTATAGCTGACCGGCTTACCCGTCGCCATAAGTGCATCGACAATCTCTTGCGAGCGCTCAGGAGCGAAGCGCCAATCGGTGGTGAATGAAACGATCAAATACTGGCACTGGGCATGAGCAAAGGCAGTCTTTAAATCGCTGAGTTCAACAGAATCTTCTACCACAGCTGCTTCTTTGACGGCTTCTTCAGCGTCTGCTATCACCTGATCGATACTTTGTTTTTTTGCTTTATTACCATTCAGCGCTTGCTGCTCAATTTGCGATAGATAGCCGCGCGTGGGGTCAAAATAATCTAAGGCTTTGGTCATCAGCAGATAGGTATTGGCATCGAAATTTTTACTAAATCTTTCGCCTTGATAACGTAAGTAGCTCTCGACCTGAAACTCGACATCGTAGCCGTACATAAACTTGCCGGACTTTAGGTCGCGGCCGAATTTGGCTTTCATTGCATCGTCGGTCAGATAGGTGATATGGCCTACCATCCGCGCCAGTATTAGACCGCGCTTAGGATAAGTGCCTGCTTGCAGGTAACGTCCGTCCATAAAGTCAGGATCTGACAAGATAGACTGGCGTGCCACTTCGTTAAAGGCGATATTCTGCGCGGAGAGCTTAGGGGTACAAGCGATGACCACGCAGCGCTTGAGACGATCAGGGTAGTCCACTGACCATTGCAGTGCTTGCATACCGCCCATTGAGCCGCCGACGATAGCGTGCCAGATATCAATGCCTAAGCGATCAGAAAGCATCGCTTGGGTTTTGACCCAATCTTTGATGGTAATCAGCGGAAAGTCGGGGCCATAGACTTGTTCGTCATCGCTATCAGGATTGAGGGTAGTCGGACCCGTAGACCCGAAGCAGCTACCGATATTATTGACACAGACCACATAGAACTGATTGGTATCGATGGCTTTATTAGGGCCAATCATATTATCCCACCAGCCGGCTTTTTTATCGTCCTCCTTATAGTAGCCAGCAGCATGATGACTGCCAGATAAGGCGTGACAGATCAAAATAGCGTTCGATTTGTCTACATTTAAACTGCCGTAAGTCTCATAGACCAAGTCAAATGAGGGTAAGGTGCGATTGCACTCCAAAGTCAACGGCTCAGAGAAATGCATAGTCTCAGGAATGACTAATCCTACTGAGCGCTGCCAGTCAAAGGACTCATTAAAGTCATTATCAGTAGGAACGTTATTGGTATCAGGACGTGCGCTCAAAGCTACCTCGCAAGATGACGTTTTTTATAGGGGCAGATAAAGCGCTATGCTCTATCGCCAATGCTGTCTATTGTATGGCGATGCGCGTGCGAGTACAACCTTCATTAGTAGGGTTTATCAGCATAAGGCACCAGAGGGCAGACAAGCTATATTTCTCCTGCGTTTTTGAGCGATAAAATGCTACACTAAGCAAAATTAAAACCATTTATTTTTTTAAGTATAGCTTAAGATACTTAAGCAAGTTTATCGAATACCTTATCAAACCCTTCCTAAACTCTATTCAAATAATGGGCTGCTATGAAACCTAAACTGCCTCCCCGTATTGCTGTTTTATTGATTAACCTAGGTACACCAGACGCACCGACTGCGCCTGCTGTGCGTCGTTATTTACGTCAGTTTTTATCCGACCCGCGCGTCATAGAAATACCTAAGTTCTTATGGGCGATTATCCTTAACTTATTTGTATTACCCAGTCGGCCTAAGCGCGTAGCAGAGGCATATGCCAGTATTTGGGATGGTGACTCGCCCATGCGCAATATCTTAAATGAACAAGTCGCGAAGCTTGAACCGCGACTGGTCAAAGGTGCCGCGCCTTATCGAGTCTCTGTGCATTCTGCAATGAGTTACGGTAATCCCGGCCTGCCTGCGGTGATGGATGAATTGCGCGCGGAAGGCGTCGATCATTTTGTATTGTTGCCGGTGTTTCCGCAGTATTCAGCGACTTCCTCAGGGGCGGTGTATGACGCTATCAATAAGTGGGCGCTTAAGCAGCGTAATTTGCCCAATTATACGATCGTCAAAGACTACTTCGCCCATCCGCTTTATATCAAGGCATTGGCCGATAGTATTCGCCGTTTTCAAGCTAAGCATGGCAAGCCTGAAAAGCTAATGTTTAGCTTTCACGGCATACCGCAGCCCTACGCTGATAAAGGAGATCCTTATCCTAAACGCTGTAAATGTACTGCCGCGCAAGTGGCGCATGAATTGGGGTTAGGGGACGATGAGTGGGTCATCAGTTTTCAGTCGCGCTTTGGTAAGCAAGAATGGGTTAAGCCTTATACCGATGTGGTGTTAGACGACTGGGCAAAGTCTGGCGTCAAGTCGGTACAGATTATCAGCCCTGCGTTTTCGGCAGATTGCCTAGAGACGCTAGAGGAGCTAGCGATTGAGAACCGTGATAACTTTATTGAGGCCGGTGGGCAGGAGTATCACTATATTCCAGCGCTCAATATGGATGAAGCGCATATCGATCTATTAGAGGCGATGAGTGCACCATTAGTCAAAGGCTGGGCAGGTACGCTTGATGGCTGGGTATAAGCTTTTTTGACAAATAGCTATTTGCTCAGTCTGCTAAGTACCTAACCGTTGAACCCAAAAAACACGCTTAATAAAGCGTGTTTTTTACGAGTAGTGCTAATGATAAGCTAGCTTATCGACTACTAAGTTAATAATTAATAAATTATCAACTAAAAATCGTCGTCGTTACTGCGCTCGGCAGCTTCTTTATCAGCAATGTCGACTATACTAGGATAATTGTCATCGTCTAAATTATCTTGCACTAATACGTTATCGACAGTGGCTTCATCGATATTTTGACGATGCATAGGCGTCAGGCCCTGAGTGGCATCGGTACCGACTTCTGAGTTATCGAATCCAGCACTATTATCAATCACGTCATCATTATCAAAAGTATGCAGGCTAGTGTTATCCATATCGACACGCTGACTGCCTTGCTCGCTATCAGTGATATTATCATCGCCTTCGATGTGATCCATCTCTTTAGGAATTGGCGTTTGTGAGTTATTCATAGCAGCTTCCTTATTGTCATTATTAAAAGTTTTTTTGTTAAAAGCTATCTTTGTTAAGAGCCATCAAGTATTGATGCTAGTATTTTGACTGTTTAAGCAGCGTAGCGCTAGTAGGAAGGTGTCACAGCATGTCAAAAAATGTAAGATGATAACTAATTGTCAGAATGATAGATAGATGAGTGAAGATATTGAATAAAATCAAGCTAATCAGTGTCGCCTTCAATAGCGCGAGGCTCAAAGCTATAGTGTCTAATAGCGCGGTTATTGTAGTGAGCTTAGCTAGTTTAAGCGCTTGTGATGGGCTCTTTACTGATAGTGATCAAGCCGATAAAAACAGTCCCAGTCTTGAGCAGATCGCGAAGTCAGCGTCAATCATCGATGCTAAATTGCCCGTGCCATCTAACATTATAGAGTGTACGCAACTAACACCAGGTCAAGCCCTAACGATTAAAGGTCATAGTGTATTGAGTCAAGGTTGTGACTTAAGCGCTAAATCAGTGCGTTTCGTACTCGATAGCTCACACAGCTCTCTGGACTGTCAAGGCGCTATGTTAAGTACTGCTACAGGTGATGAGTCAAAAGCTAGCGCTATCACTATTCAGCCAAGGGCAGCTGCCGCTATTGAAGATATCGCGGTCGCTAATTGCCACATTGAGGGCTATGGTCATGCTTTACACATCCGCCAATTTAGCAATCCGAATCAGCGTTATCTGAAAGGATTGACAGAACCTGCAGCTAATCGCGCTTTGGCACCACAAGACATACGTATTATCAATATCAGTAGCTTAAACAGTATAAACAGCGGCATCTTCGTCGGTGATCATGTACAACAGGTCAGCTTCGATAGTATCCGCGTACAAAATGCTGGCACGGTTGGCTTATATTTAGAATTCGGCAGCCGTAACAATGTCATTGAAAATTCAGTATTTATCGGTAATGGTTTTCGCACTTTCAAGCCCAATCGCGAGGCGATAGCGGTAGACTCATCGAGCCATAATCGTATTGAAAATAACACCTTTATTCATAACGGTGCAGGCAGTATCCTCTTATACCGCAATTGTTTTGAGCACGCTGATGATGCGTCGCGTAGCAATCACTTTAAACGCACCCAGTCAAGCCGGAACAACATCATAGCTAACAACACCTTCCGTGATGAGACCGTTGGCGTCTGGATAGCTTCGAGGCAATCACGCAATCTGAAAGGTTTTGACTGCGGCGCTTACTTAATTAAGCAAACACTATTTGCCAGTTATCATCTAGATAGCGCCAAAGACAATGCCATTATTAATAATAGCTTCGAGCAAGTTGAACAAGGCATTGTTGTAGAGGATGATGGCACACGCATTCGTAATAATAGCTTTGCCGACAATGTCGCAATACCGATAACGGTAGGGTCTGAGATCCGCGAAGACAGCGCGGCAGGCGCTGTTAGTGATACGCTTATTGAGAATAATAGCTTTGGTAATAAATCAGTAGCACAAGCGATAAAGGTGCGCGCGGCGAGCAAAACGGCTACCGAAATTCGCTAGCCGCTATTTATTCGCTAATCTTTAAAAGCTATTTTGCGCCAATCTTTTTATTGATAAAGCGGATAACAGAGTCAGGCGTCACCTGCGAAGTGGTTTGCAAGATCTTGGCAGGTAAGCCAATAGGATAGTGTGTTTTTGAAATTTTACGATTAGCGCTGATGCTTAATTTGCATAGTTTTTTGGCGACATCATCGACAGTCAAGTTGATTCCTAAACGATCGATACTCGTCACTTCGATGTCTTTGGTCATATCGGATTTGACCCAAAGTGGCATCACATCCATAACCTTAATACCTAAGTCAGCATACTCGACATTGAGCGCTTCAGTCAGGCCGCGTACGAAGAACTTACTGGCAGAATAAGGCGCGACCTCAGACTGTCCATAAATAGCAGAGGCAGAAGATAGGTTGATAATCTTACCAGCGGTGCTTTGCTCTAAATAAGGCACGGCTTTATGACAACCGATTAAGACCCCTTTGCAGTTGATATCGACCAGTGATAACTGCTTGTCTAAGTCAGTAGTTGGCAGTACACCGCTGACGAGCACACCGGCATTGTTGATAAGCACATCGATACCGCCAAAATTATTGACCATGTGCTCGATAGCGTTATCCCAAGAGTCTGTCTGGGTCACATCCAAATCACCTGTGATCACACGCTGGTTTTTATTGGCTTTTTTGAACGCTTTTTGCTTGATAGCGTGCGATAGCTCATGAGTATCGATATCGAATAATCCAACGCAGTGGCCTTTAGCAGCCAAACGCTTAGCCGTAGCTAGACCGATACCACGTGAAGCGCCAGTGATTAATACATTCATAACCTATCCTTATAGAATTAAAGTGAGGGAGTATTTATTATTAGGGTGGTCATATTGCCGTGCTGACCAATAAGCTAGAATAACTGAAGGCGAGTATGGAATGCTAGATGGTATCCGTAACAAATGTTTTAGGCGCTTTTAGATGAGTTTAAGAAAAACAGAGCCGTATCTAGAATGTATAGGTAGCAGATATAAGCAGTTGGAAATAAAAATGACATAAGTTCAAAAGCGATACTGCTACAAACTTCCTTTGCTTGCTGTGCGCTTCGCACTATTCGATGCTGCAAAACTGTATTTTAAAACAAAGCATCTCAGGATCGCTGTAACACTTTTAAATTGAACCTACTATAGCGAGTTGGTAGTTACATATTGCTCATTAGACCTTATGAAAGTTGACTATTAGAAGTGAACTATGAGCTGGTGATTTTATCAAGTTTTAGGGTTCGCTCTGAGCAAGTATCGAAATCTGATAACCTAAATGACCATAAATAGGCGAGGGCAAGGCCATAAATAGTAAGCTCAGCCAGCTCCTCAACGACTATTCCTAAAGCATGGGGGAAGACGATCGCATTCTCGCCCATATATTGTAGTAATGCCAAAACAGCCACGCTCAAATATAAAGATAGCGAAGTGTGCTTTAACACTTGCCATAAGTAGCGCCATGCATAACCCAAAAAGCCTACAGTTAAAAGATAAATAAGCAAAAGCACGCTATCTTCCCACCAGTCGTAAGAATGACTTAAAAATAAGAAATTTTTGGGAACAAATAAGTCTGGCAAATGATTGAGCTCGCGACGAATCACAGTAAAAAACACCAAAACTGCGGCTAACCAAAAATAATAACCCTGTTTGATATGACTCTGCAGCGCATAGCGTCCAGAACGTAGTAAGCAGAGGACTAAGACGATAACACTAACGGTTTCGATGATGCCATTTTCAGAAAAGATAATCGGCTCCTAACCTAAAATAGATAATCATAAGAAATAAAAAAGTGAGCCTAAGCTCACTTTTTAAATTATATTAGCTCATATCAACCTAGTAAGATGGTTAGTATAACTAGCATAAAGCGTCATTATAATACTTGCTGATATGACATACTATTGATAACTATGACTAATTCATCAATTATTCATATTGATATTTTTAATATTAATAGCAGCAACATTCAAAAGTAGCGATATTAATGCGCCTCATCCCAATTATCGCCAATCCCAGTTTCAACCAATAACGGCACCGCAAAATCAACCTCCCAGCCCATGCTTTTTGCTGTATTTCGCAGCACATCTTGCATAGCATCAGTAATCAGCTGAGCAATCTCATCAGCTTTATCGCTATCGACCTCGAACACTAGCTCATCATGGACTTGTAGCAGCATTTTAGCTTGCTCTTTAGGTAGCACTCTATCAACAGCTATCATCGCAAGCTTAATCAGATCAGCGGCGGAGCCTTGTAGCGGCGCATTAATAGCGGCGCGCTCTGCGGATTGTTTGACCATACGGTTGCTATTATTGATATCAGGCGTATAAAGCTTACGCCCAAGGATGGTCTCAATATAGCCGCGTTCATAGGCGCTTGCGCGCGTGTCTATCATGTATTGCTTGACGCTAGGATAGCGATCGAAGTACATATCGATATAGTCTTGCGCCTCGCCTCGGCTCATCTGTAATTGTTTGGCCAGACCAAAAGCGCTCATACCATATAATAGCCCAAAGTTAATGGCTTTAGCATTGCGGCGCTCGGTGGCGCTAACCTCATCAACCGCTTTGCCGAGCACTTCAGCCGCTGTAGCGGTGTGAATATCTAAGCCTTCATTAAAGGCGCGAGTTAAGTTGGCATCGCCTGAGAAATGCGCCATCAGTCGCAGCTCAATTTGTGAGTAATCGGCAGCAAGTAACACGCGACCCTCTGGCGCGATAAAGGCTTGACGGATCAGCCTTCCTGTCTTAGTACGGATCGGGATGTTTTGTAGATTCGGATCAGTGGAAGACAAGCGGCCCGTGCTCGTCAGCGCTTGATGATAGCTAGTATGGACGCGATCGGTGTCCTTATCCGCTACTGCATCTAGAGAGTCAGTGTAGGTATTTTTGAGTTTCGATAAGCCGCGGTATTCAAGGGTAATCTCTGCTAGCGGATGGTCAATTTTGGAGAGTATCGCCTCACCTGTTGAGTATTGCCCTGATTTGGTTTTTTTACCACCGATGACGCCAAGCTTCTCAAATAGCACCTCGCCTAACTGCTTGGGCGAGCCTAAATTGAACTCCTCGCCTGCGATGTCATAAGCTTGTGCCTCAAGCGCAATGATTTCTTCGTCAAAACGCTTGGATAGCTCATTTAAGAACGAGCGTTTGATTAAGATGCCGTTTGCTTCCATCTGACAAAGAATCTCAGCGGTTGGAATCTCAAGCTCATTGAGCAGTCGAATGTTATTGTCGTCATCGGCTAAGGTATCGCTGAACACTTCAAACAACTGATAAGTGATATCAGCATCTTCACAAGCATAGTCGCTCGCGATATCGATAGCCACCTGATCGAAAGTGACCTGCTTTGCGCCTTTACCGGCCACGTCTTCATAACTGATGGTTTGCGTTTGCAGGTAGTGCCGCGCTAGATCATCCATACCGTGACGAGTGATCGCCGCATTAATCACGTAGCTGGCAAGCATAGTATCCATCGCCCAATTATTATGCGTGGCGTGAATATCACCTACTAGGTCAATATCGTAATGACTCAAAATATGCGCATCATACTTTAAATGCTGACCGATTTTACCAATTTTTGAGTTTTCTAATATTGGCTTGAGACGCGCTAGTACGGTATCGCGATCAAGCTGCTTAGTGGTTAGCTCGTCATCCTCTAAGCGATGCGTCAGCGGCACATAATAAGCCTCATGGGCTTGCAGCGCAAAAGATAACCCAACGATCTCAGCCTCGCGCCAGTAGATGCTCGTGGTTTCGGTATCGAGCACAAAATGCGGTGCCGCCTCTAATTGCACAACCAAGCTCTCAAAGGCGGGCATGTCGAGGATAGTATGCCAAGCCTTGTCATGGCTTTTGCTATCTTTGATGTTTTCAATCGCAGTGGACTGTAGCGATTTGGCCACTTGCGCTTGTGATTCGCTATTTGCCTGCGCCTCCGCCACACTTTGCGCGCCTTGCCCATTAGCGTTGGCAGGATGATTAGGATGATCTAGCGATGCCAGCTCATTTTTAAACTCAAGCTCAGTGTATAACTCACGCAGCTCATCGATATGGGCGCAAGGATCAGTATTGATTTTTAGGTCATTCCAGTCATGACCGATATCTAAATCGGTGATGATAGTCGCCAGCTGCGCATTCAATGGAATGTCGTCGGCATGCTCGATTAGCCCTTTAGCGCCGCGACCTTTAATGAAGCCAATGTGCTTGAGCATATTATCGATATCGCCGTATTCAACGAGCAAGTCTTTGGCGGTCTTTTTACCGATACCAGGTACGCCTTTGATACCATCAGAGGTATCACCCATCAGCGTCAAATAATCAATCATCTGCGCCGGTTTGATGCCGAGCTTATCGATGACGCCTTGGGTGTCGGTAATTTTGCCAGTAAAACTATCTTCTAATATCACCGCATCATTGACCAGCTGCATCATGTCTTTATCTCCGGTAGAGATGACCACATGATGCCCTTGCGCCACCGCGCGATAAGCCATTGTTCCGATGATATCATCCGCTTCTGCGCCTTCGATACGCAGCAAGGGAATACCTAAGGCGGTGACTAAACGATGGATATAGGGGATTTGCTCAACCAGTTCGGCATCGATAGGCGGACGTCCAGCTTTGTATTCTTCTGACATTCTATGGCGAAACGTCGGCGATTTAGTATCAAAACATACTGCCATATGGGTCGGATGATAGCGGCGCATCAGCTTGAGCAGCGCGTTCAACGTGCCGCGTATGGCGTTAGTCGTTAGCCCTTGCGTGTTTTGCATAGTTTTAGGTAGCGCATGATAAGTGCGAAACAGATAGTACGAGCCATCGACTAAGATAAAAGGCGGCTGATCTTTGTCCACCTTACTAGTGTCCATGGTCGCCACGTTAGGCATAGTGTCAAAATTAGGCAAGGTATCAGGGTCGATAGGCGAGTGGGAGTTGTGATCGTTGTCTTTTGTATGAGCAGTCATAAAGAGTCACTTATTAGAAGTTATCAAAATTTAGCAGGTATTAAAATATAGTATGACCATATTATAACGATAAAATAAGCGCGTGCCGAATGGCTTAAAAGTTATCAGCTTCATACATAAAAAAAGAACGCTATGAGCACAGTAAATGCTGATAACGTTCTAATCTTTTATGCTCTAAAATATTTCACAATATAAAGTAGCGTTTAGCTTTATTTGACTTCAGAGGTTACTTCCATCTCAATATTGCCTTTAGTGGCTTTTGAATAAGGACATACTTCATTGGCTTTTTCTACGAGTTTTTGGAAGTCCTCAGCTGAGATGTCAGTACTGTCGGCAATAACATGAATCTTGACCGCTAAACGGTAATCATGAGCATCGCCTTGCATGAGGTCGACAGTGGTCTCAGTGGTAGAGCCAAAGCTAGCTTTTTCCATCTTTTTAACGACACCTAAAGCGCTATCAAAACAAGCAGCATAGCCCATCGCTAATAATTGCTCAGGATTATTGCCTTCCATATTACCGCCAGGAGGAGCCATATTGATTTTTAGATCGCTGTCATCTAGTGAAGCATTACCAGTGCGGCCACCAGTGACTGTTGCTTTAGTTGAATATAGAGTTTTCATACCTTGTCCTTTTTTTGAGTTTTTATTAATGGCTTTATATATAGAAGCTACTAGTACAAGTAACCTTTATCACTTACTTAGCATAGCAAGGTTTGCATAAAACGTTATATAAAGGTAGTAAATCTATACTGTGAATTTGTAAGCATAACTGCACAATAAACATGAGGCGTACAAGCAGTGTCTATGAATAGTCATAACAGTGCTGTAAAATTCTGAGGATAAACTAACGATGTAAGCGCCATAAATTAGCCAAGTGCAAGACTATTTCGATAAAAGGATACTTTGCCATGAAAAAAATAATGATTCCTACGATCATGATGCTATTAGCCGCCGTTATCAGTGGCTGCGGTGATGATGAAGATTCGATTTATGGCTCAGGAAACAGTAATGAGCTGACAGTGATTCAGTTCGACAAAAGTATCGATCGGCAAACCGGTAGAGAAGCGATTGCTCGTATCGAAACTGAGTATAGTAATGGCGAACGCGATATCGATGTCACTAACATCGTAGGTAATTTTAATAGCCTAAATGTCGATAACTTGGATAATTCGGTAGTACTGGCAGACAACTTCGAGGGAAGCTTAGAAGATCGTTATATCGAGGTGAATGGTCGAACGGTGAAACGACCCATATATGAGAAAAACAATAACAATAAATTTGATTATCAGACGTTCTATAGGACGCTGAATCTAGCAGGGGTCAATGTCTTTAGTTATCGGTCAGGCAACGGCTTAAATACTGCTCGAGGTATCTTTACGGCTTTAAACACTTATCCTAGTATTGGCAATAATGCGCCTAGCACGCTTACTTTTCCTAACGGCTCTGTTTGCTATATACCAGTGACCACTAGCGACCGCTCATTTTTTGTTTTTAACAATAAAGATAAAACCAATTATTCAGATCTTAATGATTGGATAGACGCAGCAGAAGATCGCTTCAATGATAATAGAGACTTTAGAACCTCTGAGCGGTCTATCGGTGCAAGTAATAGTAACCCGGCAGCGCAAGTAACATTTTTTGCGATTAATCATGATCCTGAGTATCTGTATAATGGCGTAGATTATGAGGGCGCTATTTATGAGACGAATTTTATCGATAAAGACGCCTCGCGTCCAAATGAAGATAGCGTTCGCGGAGTAGTCGATTGCACCTTAGTCAATGAAGTCGCTGCTGACTTTATCGAAGATCAAATTGATAGGTACTACTAAGCTTTAATGATATTAAGCTTTCGTACTGTTAGACTCGTGTGCTGTGTGCCTGCTACTGTTTTGTAAATACTGTTTTGGTCAGCTAAGTGCTATCAGCCGCCTAAATAATGATAAGTCATACTAACCAACACGCTTTAGCTGTTATCTAAAGCGTGTTTTTTTTGCGCGAGTTCAGCACCTTAAGACGAAATCGGCTACAATACGCGCATTATTTTATTTATTAGATTGAATGATCAATCAACACTATTGAAGCCAAAAATTATGAGCGTAGATCCAAAAGTTTTACAAAAGCAAGTCGCTAAGCGCCGCACTTTCGCTATCATCTCGCATCCCGATGCCGGTAAGACCACTATGACTGAAAAGTTATTGCTTTGGGGTCAGGCGATTCAGGTCGCAGGCGAGGTCAAAGGCCGCAAAACCGACCGTCATGCTACATCCGATTGGATGAGTATGGAGCAAGAGCGCGGTATCTCTATCACCACCTCCGTCATGCAGTTTCCTTACAAAGAGCATATGGTCAATCTGCTTGATACCCCAGGTCACGCTGACTTCTCGGAAGATACGTATCGTACTCTAACGGCCGTCGATAGCGCGCTGATGATGGTCGATGGTGCTAAAGGCGTGGAGGAGCGAACCATCAAGCTGATGGAAGTCTGCCGGATGCGCGATACGCCGATTATCTCTTTCGTTAACAAGCTCGATCGGCAGATTCGTGAGCCGCTTGACCTACTCAGTGAGATTGAATCCGTACTGAAAATCAAATGTATCCCGTTGACTTGGCCGATTGGGATGGGGCAGGATTTTGTAGGTGTCTATCATCTGACTGAAGACAAAACCTACCTTTATGAAAAAGGTCATGGCGGCGAGATTACCGTGTCGGAGACCCGCGAAGGTTATGATTATCCAGATATTCGTGAGCGCTTAGGTAAGCTGATGTTTGACGCATTCGAAGAGTCGCTTGAGCTAGTACAGATGGCGCTTGAGGACTTCGATGTTGAGGCGTTCTTAAAGGGGGAGATGACTCCTGTATTGTTCGGCACCGCTCTAGGCAACTTTGGTGTCAATATGGTGCTAGATACGCTAGTTAAATACTCGCCGCCGCCCAAAGCGCATCCGACTGAGCAGCGTGTCGTTTCGGCAACAGAGCCTAAGTTTTCCGGCTTTGTGTTCAAGATTCAGGCCAATATGGATCCGCGTCACCGTGACCGTATTGCTTTCTTGCGAGTGTGCTCTGGTAAGTACGAAAAAGGCATGAAAATGCGGCAAGTGCGTCTAGGTAAAGACGTACGGATTGCCGATGCCTTAACTTTTTTAGCCGGTGACCGCGAGGCGCTAGAAGAGGCGTATCCAGGCGATATTATCGGACTGCATAACCACGGTACTATATCGATTGGCGATAGCTTTACCGAAGGCGAGGAGCTGAATTTCACTGGTATTCCGCACTTTGCGCCAGAGCTATTTCGCCGAGTGGTGCTCAAAGATCCGCTTAAGTCTAAAGCGCTACAAAAGGGTTTGCAGCAGCTCTCAGAGGAAGGCGCAACACAAGTATTTATGCCGCAGATCAACAATGATCTAATCTTAGGCGCGGTCGGGGTCCTGCAGTTTGAGGTTGTCGCTCATCGTCTTAAAGAAGAGTACAAAGTACAATGCAGCTTTGAGCCGGTCTCTATCGCCACCGTACGCTGGATACATTGCGACGATGAAGTGGCACTGGCGAAGTTTAAGAAAAAAGCGCACGATCAGTTATCGATAGATGGTGGTGGTTATTTGACGTATTTAGCACCGTCGCGCGTGAATTTGCAACTAATGCAAGAGCGCTATCCGGAGATTACCTTTAGTAATACGCGTGAGCATTAATCGTTAGGCTATCATTTTAAGAGGCACGCTTGGCGTGTCTTTTTTTATGCCATCTTCGCTAATGGCTTGAGAGGAGTAGCTGAGCATTTAGTCGCTAGTGGCGCATAACCCTCAACACATTTTAAACAATGATTTATCAACAGATACGCTATGATTATAGCCACTAATTATAATATCTCTTGATCGATAAGTCATTGGAGTCTACTGTGTTATCTGATTTATTAACTTCTAATAATAAAGCTCAGAGTAGTTATATAAAGTGCTCTGTGTTAGCGATTGCTACTGGTAGTTTATTGTCTATCAGCCTAGCGGCAAACGCCAGTAGTTTGATCAGTAGCACTGAATATCTAGACTATGAATTTCCAGTCAGCGTACAAGAGCAGTGCTATGAAAAAAATAATTGCCCAGAGATTGAGGTCAAATACCTAAACACTAACCAAGATTGGCTTAATGACATCGTTAATAAGCGCGTCAATAATATAGTTATCAATAGCAAAATGAGCGAGTCGCCAGTATCGCAAGCTACCGATAAAAAAACAGCTAAAACAGCTATTGATGATTTCGTCAAATCACAGTTTATGGATATGCCGGAAGAAGTGCGTTGGTCATACAGCTTGACGGTCACACCGGAATATTTAGGTCATGTTAAACTGGGTCAAGGAGAGGATTTAGAGTTGTTTAATATTAGCTCTTATGTCTTTACTGGCGGCGCTCACGGTATGCCTTTTAGTGAGTATCTGATATTTGATCCGGCAAACAAACAGCAAATAACTCTTGATAATATGATACAGACTGGTCAGCAGTCGCGTTTCAACGCCTTGGCCTATGACGCTTATAAATCTTGGGTCAAGTCGATAGATGAGGATGTCAAAAGTTATGAGCAGAACTGGCCTTTTGTCGCTAGTGAAGATGTGAGCTTGACCGATAAAGGCGTTAATATTCGTTATCAGCCTTATGCTATTGGCCCTTATGCTTATGGCATGCCGGTATTAATGATTCCGTATAATAAACTTGCTGGTATCCTTAAACCGCGTTTTATGCCTAGCTCCTAAACATCGATCCTAAACCTCAATTGTCTTAATTTTCATTTTATCATTAGCACCTAATAACACTTATCAATAATAAGGAATGACCGCATGACAGACAATACAAAGCAATCGAATCCAGTAACTCCAGACGCTACGTCTGCTCAATCTAGCTCTGACAAGACTTGGCAGCTAACCGCGCTGACAGCAGCGCTTGGTGATCTGCAATTGAGCGTTAATAACAGCCTATCAGTAGGCCGTGGTAGCGATAACGATGTGGTGCTAGGCAGTAAAGCCGTTTCGCGTAACCACGCGGTTCTAAGTGTGTTAAATGCTGAGCTTTATGTCAAAGATTTGGACTCCTCTAACGGTACTTTCGTCAACGAGCAGCGTATTGAAGCGAATAAGAGCGTGCTATTAACCGCGGAGGATAAGCTTGGTTTTGCTAGTTTTGAGTTTCAAGTGATGGCTTTAGCTACTGAGAATTTAGAGCAGAGCGCCACCGACCTAGCAGCTAAAA
This sequence comes from Psychrobacter sp. 1Y11, assembly GCF_052259045.1. Taxonomy (NCBI): domain Bacteria; kingdom Pseudomonadati; phylum Pseudomonadota; class Gammaproteobacteria; order Moraxellales; family Moraxellaceae; genus Psychrobacter; species Psychrobacter sp. 1Y11. Next base: position 3,632 of record NZ_JBQQER010000020.1, on the reverse strand, counting down.
AGCCGGAAGAGCATGAACCAGAAGACATAGTAGGCTCAGTGCAAGAAGATCTAGACACTGCTCGCACGACGTCGAAGGAGCCGGCAACAGAGTCATCATTACCACCTGCCGCTGTTGAAGAGACACTAGTAGAAAGACCAGCTACAACCAGTGAGCCAGTAGCAATAGACACTAAATCAGAGCCTGTCGTAAAAGAAACGATCGTCGGTGAGGTGCTCGCGGCTAGTGCAGGCGAGGCCGCTATGTCCGCAGCTCCTGTAGAAGAAGATATTGTCGTCCCTACGCCCGCTGAAAATAAACCCCAAGACACGGTTATAGCAGATCCAGTAGCCAAAACATTAGTAGAAGAACCAGTCAATGAAGAACCAATGATAAAAGAGCCACTCGCTAAAGAGCCGGTAGTCGAAGCCCCCGTAGCCGAGCGCCAAAGTCCTGAACATGACAAAACAACCACCACGCCTCTACAAGAAGAAGCCGATCCAGACGTGCTACGCGCTAAGCAAGCGGCTACAGCGCAGTTCTCAGGAACGGCAAATCTAGGTCAGTCTCGCGACCTAGGAACGGCGGGTAATAATGCTATGGATCAAGCCGTAAACAATCCTGCCAATACAGCAGCGAGTGAGAAGAGAGCGAGCGGCGGTTGGTTTATCTGGGTATTTATTGCTCTTATCATTATCGGTATCGCGCTGTGGTTATTTAACATGGGCGGCGCGTAATTCGATTCGCTGACGGGCTGGTATTTAAAGTCCTATGATATGAGCAACTTTATTATCATGTTTTGTTATAATGGCGAGCCTAATATTGGCTCGCTTTTATTTAGCTGTCTGTTTAACCGTCACTGAAACTAGCGAGTTTTCTCGATTATCGCTGTGGTTTACTTTATCCTTGTTTATTAATACCGTGCTCAGAGATGTCTTATGATGACCTTCGAAGAATATAATACCTTAAAAAGCAAAGGTTTTAGCCATGCGCCGCTTGTCAAAAAGCGTTTGATGGACGCACAGACACCAGTATCTGTGTTTTCAAAAGTGCGTGACTTGAGTGGTTCTGCTTATCTATTTGAATCGGTAGTAGGCGGCGAGCGCTGGGCGCGGTTTTCGATGATTGGTCTTGGGAGCGATTTAATACTGCAGTACGCTGATGGTCAAATGACTATTAAGCAAGATGACCAAATCAGTGTGGACGCAGTAGATGCGCCATTCGATTATATTCGTAAGCTCATGGCCAATTATAAAATGCCAACCACTGATGATATCCCCTCATTACCCAGCTTCAGTGGCGGCCTAGTCGGCTATTTTGGTTATGATATGGTGCGAGTCATAGAGCCAAGTATTGGCGAATCAGATGCGCCCAATCCTATGACTTTACCAGACATGTGGCTGATGCTCTCGATGAGCGTGATTGTCTTTGATAATCTAGAAAACACGTTATCTATCATCGTTTATGCTGACTGTAGCGACGAAGATGGCTATGGCGCTGCCATTCGTGAGCTTGAAAGAATAGAAGATAAGCTCGCAGAGATGCCAGATCTGAGCGCTCCTATTATGCCAACGCCAAAGTTCGTCTCGCAAACTGGGCAAGATAAATACTGTAGTGATGTCAACAAAATCAAAGACTATATCTTTGCAGGCGACGTCATGCAAGTCGTTCCGGCGCAGCGTTTAACCGCTGATTATAAAGGCGATTCACTAGCCGTATATCGCGCGCTTAGATTCCTTAATCCATCGCCTTATTTATTCTTAGTGCACGGTTATACTTTGGACGATCACAAGCGTTTTGACATTATTGGCGCCTCTCCTGAGATTTTGTCGCGGATTGAGGATGGCAAGGTCACGGTGCGTCCACTAGCCGGTACTCGTAAACGTGGTCAAGATGAGGCTGAGGATTTAGCGTTAGAGCAAGAGTTACTATCAGATACCAAAGAGATCGCTGAACACTTGATGCTTATCGATTTAGGCCGTAATGATATCGGCCGCGTCTGTGAGTATGGCAGCGTCAAAGTCACCGACAAAATGTTTATTGAGCGCTACTCACAAGTCATGCATATAGCCTCTAACGTTGAGGGCACTGTCTTGGCTGATAAAGATGCTTTGGATGTATTCTGTGCAACTTTCCCTGCAGGGACGCTGTCCGGCGCTCCCAAAATACGAGCAATGCAGATTATTGATGAAGTAGAGCCCGTACGTCGTACGGTATTTGGCGGCTCAGTCGGTTATCTAGGCTGGCATGGTAATATGGATACCGCGATTGCTATTCGCACTGCGGTTATGCGTCGCGGCAAAATCCATATTCAGGCTGGGGCAGGGGTAGTTGCTGACTCAGTGGCCGAGGCGGAGTGGGAAGAAACTAATAAAAAGGCCTTGGCACTCGTCAAAGCGGTAAAAATGGCTTGTGATGGCCTTAGGATTCGCTAAAACAAAGCTAAGATTAACGCTATGAAACATTGAGCCTTATAACGACTATTTATAGCGTATAAAAAATACTAATATAATCAAAGCATTAATAATTAATTTGAAAAAGTTAGGAAAAAATCAAAAAAGGGCTTGCGTTCCAGCCGATATTTGATAGAATAGCCACCACTTTGAGAGAACAAGCCGACTTAGCTCAGTTGGTAGAGCAACTGACTTGTAATCAGTAGGTCGCCAGTTCGATCCCGGCAGTCGGCACCATCTCTTTCAAAGTCGCTTTTTATGAATTTGCTTTAGATTAAAGTAACTTTATATCAAGCAATCTAGGTGGGATTGGGGAGCGGTCAAACCCAACAGACTGTAAATCTGTCGCGAAAGCTTCGAAGGTTCGAATCCTTCTCCCACCACCATATTTTTAGTTTGTCACAGCACCAAAAGTACTCTAAAACCAATCAATATTTTGGTTCTATATAGAGCTATTGCGGGTGTGGTATAATGGTAACACCTTAGCCTTCCAAGCTAATGACGCGGGTTCGATTCCCGCCACCCGCTCCATATATGCGGTATTCATTGATCAAGCATTCACGGCAATGTAAATAGCGAGCACCCATACATCACGACAGTCATCTATTATAGCTGTTTCGTGATATTTTTTTATATAACTGAGAGTTTTTTAGTTATTTAAGATAGGCTCATATAGCTCAGCGGTAGAGCACTCCCTTGGTAAGGGAGAGGTCTCGAGTTCAATTCTCGATATGAGCTCCATTTATTATTCTAGTTGCCAAAGCTGCTTATCAATTGTTAGTATACAAAAAGCTAGATAGTATGAGAGATACTATTAAGATATTCAATAGCATTATAAGAGTTATGCGAATATTAAAAAGTATAAAGCCTACTCAGTAAAATGATGATTCTAGGGTGACACTGAAGTGTTGCCTTTTAGTGCTGTCAGTAGCTTGATATTACTATAAAGTAGCTAAGATTAAGCATTATAGTTTATAATTACTTTTAGTCGCTAAAATATAGCTTCAACAATATATCGTCAACGGTTTGATGGTAGTGTCAGCAGAATGAATAGACATCGTGAACCGTCAAATATCTATTTACCGATCTTACTGTTTATCATTTTTTAAGCATAAAGATTCATCAATAAAAAGGATACACTCATGGCAAAGGCCAAGTTTGAACGCAACAAGCCCCACGTCAACGTCGGCACCATTGGAC
>NZ_JBQQER010000019.1:0-29800 GCF_052259045.1 Psychrobacter sp. 1Y11 | reverse complement strand
GTTACCGATTGAGATGCTTCTATTCGATAGGGCTTGTGCTTGTGGACCGATAGCGGTGGCATCTTCGCCTGTCGCTGTTGCGCCAAAGCCAAGGCTGACCGCTCTGAGGCCAGTGGTGCTCGCATCTTTACCGATGGCTATGGCGTTATTAGTGGAAGCTATGGCACGCGCTCCAATAGCAACGGTTCCATCAGCAGTGATATTCTGTCCCGCCTCAAAACCCATAGCGACGTTTTGCTCGCCTGTCACTCCACTGCCGGAGCTATCGCCAATGGCGCTATTACTGTTTCCAGTCACCCCTTGACCGGCTAAATTGCCAAAGGCTGAGTTAAAATTGCCTGTAACAGACCTACCCGCTTGCGCACCTACTGCGGCGTTTCTACTTCCTTCTACTTGATTACCCGCTTTTAGGCCGAGTCCAAGGTTGATATCGCCTTTGACAAAGTTGCCTGCTTCAGCGCCGATACCGACATTGATCTTGCCATCGATCTCAGAGCCAGACTCCGCCCCTAAAGCGATGTTGTCACGTCCGACCACCTTAGAGCCTGCGCCAAAGCCAGTGACAGATTTATCACCGCTGCCGCCAATAGCGATATTTGAGCTATTTTGAGAAGAGGTCGATTGGTTGCCTGCCAAATCACCTAACGAAATACTTCTAGGACTGCTTGCTTGCGCATTTGGACCTATGGCAGTGGCGTCTTTAGCAGTAGCCTTTGCGCCAAAGCCAAGGCTGACCGCTCTGAGGCCAGTGGCGCTCGCATCTTTACCGATAGCTATCGCATCAGCACCAGTAGCCCCATCGTTATTCTCGTTACCGCCGCCTGTAGATTTGACACTGAAGTATTTGATCTTTTGGGCTGCAACTGTATCGCTTAGATCATCTATACTAGCGTTAGTAGCGAATAACTGAGAACCATTTACCCCATCCGTTGAGCTAGCACTTATTGCACCGCCAGCGACATTCTTGATTTGACGCTCAGCACCTACAGAGCCTACCGATAATTGCGCTCCTGTTTTTATAGTATTATTATCGTCTAGTACATTACCAGCAAAAGTATAAGTCTCGCCATTGATCACCACAGATTTCTCAGAGGTTGCATCATTTTCAGTCAAGCTGCCGGCACCAAGAGCTACCGAACCATCTTTTGAAGCTGAAGCTGCTACCCCAAAAGCTGAGGCTGCAACTCCAGCTGTACTAGAATGCACCCCGATAGCGGTAGATAGAGCCCCTTCAGAACGTGATTTTGCCCCAATAGCAATAGAAGCATCCCCTGCTGCTTGAGTATATCCAGCATACTGTTGGCTAGTATCAAGCAAGTCGCGTTTGGCATAAGAGCGGAATACTTTATTGACTGTGCCGCCATTTAGAGTGCTACTTGGTGTACTACCATCGACATTAGCTTGTGAAGCGGCATCTAAATCATCACCGCCCATAGCAATAGAGGACGCACCGCTTGAGACAACGTTTGCACCAATCGCGATGGACTGTTGACCACTAGCAGTCGTTCTTGGTGTTGCTGCATTATCCTGCACTCCGCCGATAGCGATAGACTGACCACCAGAGGCGATAGCATTCTGTCCTAATGCCAAGCTCTTGCTACCTGAAGCTTCAGCGTTCAAACCTAATCCGATTGCTGCTAGCCCTGAAGAGCTCGCATCTTTGCCGATGGCTATCGCATCAGCACCAGTGGCCCCATTGTTATTCTCGTTACCGCCGCCTGTAGATTTGACACTGAAGTATTTGATCTTTTGGGCTGCAAGTGCCTGATTAGTAGCATTTAACTGACGACCATTGACCGCCTCAGTGCTACTAGCATCAACCGCTCCGTCTATAACACCGCTTATTTTTTGATTACCTGCATCGATACCGCTCTTTGTAAATTTTGCACCCCCAGCGATAGAGACACCATCATCATCCATTACGCTACTACCCGTCCTGACACTGCCATCAGCTGATAGATTGATGTTCTTTGCCAGTTTGATAGTTAAGGTTTTGACCCCAAAAATATTATTAGCAGGGTTACTATCACTAATGACACCGATATTGCTGTCACTTAATTTAGCAATATCAGTCACACCGCCGTTGACATTTAAGGTGCCAAGGGCATTAATATTGTCGCCAATATCACCTTGGTAATTGACCGCTGCTATCGTCTGCACACCGACGCCGCTCATGGCTAATCCTAAGCACAAAGTACTCAAACGCAGCAGACGCGTAGTTGCTGTAGTGGAAGAAACTCCTGAAGTCACTGCCGTATTTGAGGACTTGCCGCGACTCTTGGCATACTCTGCCACAGCAGTAAAACAGCCTAATGAGCGATTCCAGATAACTTTATAATTGCGATTCATGACAACACTCCCTGTGTAATAATAGGTCATTAAGCTTTGTCAGAAACCACATACCTTTGGCTGATGTAGGCGCTGACAAAATTTATTTACGGGCCTATTAGTCATATAAAACGGTTAGTTGAGCTACGTACTGAGATAAATACTATTCGCCTATTGATACAGAGCTAGAACGTCTCTCATAACGCATTTTATACCATCCATTCATTATTGTGAATATATATATTAGATAAAATGAATATAATTATAAAAATAATAGCTTATTTACAAAAGCTATTGATCTTATTGAAGATGCTCCAAAGTATTATTAGCGCGCACGGCTAAAACAAACTAACAGACAAATATGCTCAAAAAAATCAAAGGCTATTGTCGCTAAATTGGTCTATCCTCTAGTCATTACCTAGCGTATTAATCGCTCTGGATTACGCTGATATATTGGATAGGGATTTGCTACTTTTAGCTTGATTTGACAGTCTTTAATGACTTTGAGAGCATGACTTTAAGAGGAGCAAAACTAGCGCTTTATTTACTAGTCTTCGCTTTTTTGACTACTTAATGGTTGATTTTGACATCAAAGATAGTGGTTAATAGACAATCTGTTAGCCACTTTGCTGGTGATTATACATCTTCATCCCGCCCCAAGTTACTAATGCCACCCCAAGGGCAATCAAAGAGCCGCCCAGCACTAAGCCTTCTGGCACAGCCTCCCCTTGTAGCAGTACGGCGACTGGTACCCCTACTATTGCCCCAACCGCGCCGAGTAAGCTTAAAAGTACTGGACCGCCCGTCTGTTGTAGTACAAAGAGCAGTAAAAACTGACCGGCGAATATGCAGGCTTGTAAGATAATCAAGCCCATAGGTAGCGCCGCCGTATAAGGAACCGCTAGAGTAAAGGTTGGTAATATACCCACTAAGCCTAGCATTATGGCAGCAGCAATCAGCATGCCTGGTGCCAAAGCGATGGGAGAGGCGTTATCTGGCCAACGTAGGCTACGATAGATATTGCCAATAGCTAGCAGAACAGGCCCGCACAGAGCTAATACTATCCAAAACACACTAGCATCTGGCGCTGAGAATTTACGAGCGGCCAGCACGCCAGCGCCAGCCAATGCCGCTGCCACCCCAATAGCTCGCCAAGCATTAAACCGCTCAATACTTATAGCGAGCGCTGCTAGATAGGTCAGTAGTGGCGGTAAAGAGATAATCAGCGCCACAAAACCTGCGCCAACATGAGGAATCGCTGAGAAAAATATCAAGTTAGAGCCTGCGACACTGACCAAAGCTGCCACGACATAATACTCAAAGCTACGAGCACTTGGCGCCAACACCTCATCGCGCATATAAGCCACGACAGACAAGATAATAGCTGCCCCGCTAATCGACCAAAATAAAAACGCTAATGGCGTCAGACCAATCTCAACTGCATATTTTGCTAAGTTAGTGGAGATTCCTAACAGCCCTCCTCCGACGACTAGGCAAGCTAAAGCAATAAACCAAGTGCTTGGCTTTCGGACTATTGGTGGTTTAGAGATCTGTCTCATTACTCATCCATAAAGCTAAGCTTATTATCAAAACGACAGGGTAACAAACTAGCTGGTGAAAGGTTATTCATTGACCATGATAGCAGTAAACCAAAAGGCCAAGACTTATTAAATCTTGACCTTTTAATTGGTAAATTAACATCGTCTAATCCTATAGATCGCTGTGAGCGTATAACACTATTGTTTTGCCGCCTCAATCTGTACCTTTAACACTACATTTTCGCTAATACCTAATAAGGTATATTTATCAATATTCCATTTTCTACGATCAATCGTGGTGGTAAAGTCGCCACCGCAAACTTGCCCTTTGGCAATAAAACTAAAATAACAGTTGAACTTAGTAGCGCGCAAAGTAAGGGGATGGGTCTGACCGTGCATGGTCAAATTGCCATCGACTTGAGTCACGGGTAACTCTGATTTATCGTTAGCGAAATGCCATTGGGTAGAAGTAAAAGTGGCTAAAGGGTAGTTGTCAACATCAAAAAAATCTGCGCTTTTGAGGACATTATCGAAAGCGACATTGCCAGTGTTTATGCTGTTAATGGGAATGACCATAGAGACCGCGCCAATCTCAGCGCTCGGGTCGTACTGCACTTGCCCTGTTAAGTTATAAAAGCCGCCGGAGTTGGTCGAAGTCTTAAAATGGTCAATCTCAAAGCGGACGTTTGAGTTATCGGGTACGATAAGATAGCTGTTGGCATGGCTACTGACCGTCGGCAGTAACGCGATGGATAGTAAAGACAGTAGAGCGAGCGGCTGACGATAAGCCGCTATATTAAGGTTAAGCGCTAAAGTCAGCATGGCACATTCCTTTGTGGTGATGATTAGTATAATAATACAATTTGAGCTGTTAGACACTTACTATTCACTTCTCTAACTGGCATTTTGTGGCTTCATACTAATCAATCAGCAACCTGATCCTGCTGCTTATCACGGCCATGCGGAACAAGCCACTTACTAAACCAGTTAGAGACATCATCCATCAAAGTGTAGACGACTGGAATCACGACCAGACTCAGCAAGGTGGAAGTCACTAAGCCACCTAACACCGCCGCCGCCATCGGACGCCGGAAAGTCGGATCGGCATCGCCCCAACCAAACACTAGCGGCAACATGCCTGCACCCATCGCGATAGTGGTCATAATAATCGGCCGTGCGCGTTTACGGCAAGAGTCTATCATCGCATCGAAGCGTGCCAGTCCTCGATTTTGCGCAATAATGGCATAATCGACGAGCAAGATAGAGTTCTTGGTGGCAATACCCATCAGCATAATAAAGCCAATCATTGAGGGCATCGACAAGCTACTATTAGTAATCACTAAGCCCACAAAAGCGCCGCCTATCGATAACGGTAGCGCCATAAGGATGGTGAACGGCTGCAACAACTTACCAAATAATAAGATTAACACCCCAAAAATACAGATAATACCGACTGACATGGCGATGACAAAGCCGCTAAATAGCTCTGCCATGTTCTCCGCCTGCCCTTGATCGATAATGGTAATGGAGGTGGGAATATTTTGCATAGTTGGGGTGTTTTTCACCGCTTGTACCAGCTCCCCAAGCTCGCCATTAGCAGGCTGTACGGTAATGCTAATAGCGCGCTCCCGATCTAAGCGCTTAATCTGCGCCGGACCGGTACCGAAGTCTAGGCTTGCCACCTCACTTACTCTGACGCCTTGTCCACTAGCATTGTTACTAGGAACATAGAGACCTTCTAGCTGATTGACGCTCTCTTTGGCGACATCAGGCAAGCGCACGACAATGGGAATCTGCCGCGTATCGAGATTAAGCTTAGACAGCTGCTGCTCATAATCACCGACTGTGGCGATACGTAAGGTGGTGGCGATATCTTGGGTGGTCACGCCTAAATCTGCCATCGCTAAACGATCGGGGGTAACCGTCAACTCTTGACGCGGTAAGCTGCGATCGCTAGTCACGTCGCCTGCCATCGGTAATTTACGAATATCTGCCATGATTTGCTGAGCGGTTTGCTCAAGCACTTGCGGGTTAGTACTGGTCAAAGAGAAGTTATAGCCAGTCTCGCCACCACTAGATAAGCCAACGGTGAAGCGCGCGCTCGGCACCTCGGCGAGTAGTTGACTGATCTTACGCTCAATGTCTTGCTTAGAGGCGCGCTCGGCACGTGGTGCCAGCACAACATCTAGACTAGCAATATTTTCTGCTTGATTACCACCGACAGAGTTTGCTTCCATAGCGGACTGCGCCGCACCCACCGAGGTAAAGATATTGGTCACCCCAGGTAGCGCTAAGATACGTTCGCTTGCCATCGCTGCTACGCGCTCAGTATCCTCTAGCGCCACATCAGGCGTCAGCTCGATGGCGACTCGGGTTTGATCGATATCATTATCTGGTATAAAAGCAGTTGGTAGCAATTTGACAAGCATCAGTGAGGCGACAAACAGTACTAAAGTTGCGCCCATTGTCAGCCAGCGATGATGTAGCGTCCAAGACACCACCTTCAGATACCAATCCATGGTCTTACTTTGTTTTTCTACCCGCTGTTTTTCTGGCCTCAGTACATAAGCGGCCATCATCGGCGTTATCAATCGTGCCACCATTAATGAGGCAAAAATAGCCAACGCCGCTGTCCAACCGAACTGGCGGAAAAACTGACCGACCACGCCGCCCATAAAAGCAGTCGGCAAAAACACCGCTATTAAGGTAAAAGTAGTCGCAACAACGGCCAGTCCAATCTCATCAGCGGCCTCCATCGCCGCTTCATAAGGCGTCTTACCCATGCGCAGATGGCGAATGATATTCTCCACCTCAACGATAGCATCGTCAACTAACACCCCAATGACAAGAGATAGAGCCAACAAAGAGATGATATTAAGACTAAAATCGAAAAGATACATCGCCAAAAAGGTCGGAATGACTGATAAAGGTAGAGCCACCGCAGCAACAATAGTGGCTCGGACATTTTTTAAGAATAAAAATACCACCAGGACCGCTAAGATACCGCCCTCGATTAACATCTTTATCGAAGCCTTATAATCCTCTGCGACTGGTGTGGCCCTATCGTAGACTTTTTCGACACTGATATTGCTCATCTCCGCATTGAGCTTGGCAAGCTCTGCATCGACGCGCTCCATCACCTCTACCTCACTGGCGCCGCGAGAGCGAGTAATATCAAAGGCCACTACCGTTTGTCCATCGAGCTTGGCAATCGAGGTGGGGTCAGCTGCGCCATCAGTGATTTGTGACAGCCGTCCGAGCGCTTGCGTTGTGCCAGTCGTAGGCACCGTTATTTGTAGATCATTTAAGGCATCAGCACGCTCCACGGCGCCCAATACGCGAATGGTCTGAGTGGTGTTACCGACTTCAGCCTCACCGCCTGAGCTGTCCTGCTGAATACCGGCTAGCTGCTGTGATAGCTGGACGATAGAGAACTGTAAGCCGCTTAGGGCAATAGGGTCTGCGGCAACGGTAATCTCGCGCTCAAGCCCGCCGATACGGCCAACTTCACTAACGCCAGGGATATCAGAGAGGCGCTTAGTGATGGTATCATCGACGAACCAAGACAAATCCTCCACGCTCATGTTATCAGCGGCGACAGAGTAGGTAATCACGGGGAAGCCTGCAGTCGAGACTTTGGTGATAATAGGGTCGTTCGCCGCCGCCGGTAGATCTCCTCTGACCTCCCCGACTGCCGAGCGCACATCATCAACGGCTTCTTGAATATCCTTTTCGAGTACAAACTCAGAAGCGATCGTCGCTGCGCCCGTTTGTAGGGTAGTGCGAATATGCTTGATGCCCTCGATGCTAGTGATTCTGTTTTCAATCTTTTTGGCGATATCATTCTCTAACTGCGAGGGCGCAGCACCAGGCAAGGTGACAGTCACCACGACGGCTGGCAAATCAATATCAGGAAACTGCTGAACCTTCATTTGCATAAAGCCATAAACACCGCCCAAAGTGAGCAGTACAAATAGCAAGATAGCAACGAGTGGGTTTCTAATAGAATAAGCGGAGACATTTAGGTTCATAAGGGTGCCTGCGCCGCGCCAGTAGCTGCTTGCGCTTGCTGGCTTGTGTTGTCATTCACTACCCGCACTAGATCGCCGTCATTAAGGAAGCTACCCCCTTGCTTGACTAGACGACTATCGGCAGGCAGCGGCTCTGTTACCGCTACCTTATCACCGAGACGCTCGCCCAAAGTCACGCGCTGCTGCTGAATACGGCCAAGGGTTTTGCCATCTTGCACCTTTATGTCGGTGACTAGCATCACATAGTCGTAACCGTCGTTACTCACGATGGCCGCGTTCGGGATAGTTTGCGCGCTAGCGCTACCTAATAAGAACTCACCCGTCTGATACATACCTGAGCGCGCGGCTGGGTTTTTATTTAGACTCGCGTAGATAGTGATTTGACGATTGTTATCAGCGGTTGGTGCGATACGGCTGACCTTACCCATGACAGATTGGTTATTCGGCAGGCTGACTCTGACCGGCGTGCCTACCGTTACCTCACCGATAAGCTTAGGGTCGATATCCGCTTGCCACTCTAAAATGCCATTTTTGATAATCGTGAATAGCGGCTCGCCTGCTGATACCATACCGACTTCCGCCATTTTTTTACTGATAACACCGCTGACTGGCGCTACAACTTGCGAATTATTTAGGTTTAATTTTTGATTGCTCAGGCGCGCTTTTGACGCTTGCAGCGCCGCTTTTGCTTGTAGCTCTGAGGTGCGATAACGATCGGCTTCTTGACGACTTATCGCGTCGATATCGATCAAAGGCAATACCCTAGCGGCATCAGCACTGGCATTAGCAAGCGTCGCTTCTGCTTCGGCCACCTCCGCTTCGGCTTGCAGGATTTGCTGCTCGGCGGCGTCAGTATCGAAAACGGCTAAGACTTGACCGGCTTTGACCTGTTGACCCTCTTCTACTAGCACTTGTTCGATCGCCACTCCATTGACCTTGGCGCTGACATTAGCAGTATCTTTAGGGCTAATGGTGCCATCAGCACGCAAATTATTACCGATGCTATCTTGGCTTGGCAGCACCGTTTCTACCGACAGCACTGCTTGCTCTACACTGTCTATGTCAGAGGCGCTATTGGCTTGAGTATCAGAGCTGGTCACCACTTGCTCATCACTCGCAGACTCATTACTGCCCCAATACCTTCCTAACAGCACACCGACCACGAGCATAACTGCTAAGACCGGTAGCAGCCAAGGCGGCATTTTAGTATTATTGCTAGGGACTTCAGGTTGACGATAAGGCGGTAAGTCAGCGTTGCTAGTCGCTTGTCGATCATCCGGCTTGCCATTAGGGTCTTGAAGGTCACTCATAAGCGGTCTCTATAAATAAGCGCAATAACGAAAGTCTAGTCACTACCGCTCTTTTGACTGTTATAAGAAGTCCAAAAGATAGGCATAAGTTTTGAGTATTGTAGCTTATCCCATCAGCGCGTCAATGCGTATGGGTATCTTGCGCGTCTATATTCTGGTACTAGGATAAAAGAGCAAGTCACTGAATCTCATTGAAAATTTGCTCTTGCTGATAGCAAGTTAGCAGCATGGTAGTGGTCGTACTGTCGCTGATAGGATTTTTTCATTCAGCTTAAGTCTAAAGATGACGCTCATCGAACTTATCTGCCAAGCTTAAGCTTTGACTCAGCACTTTTGCGCTACACCAACTGATGATATCGCCCGGCAGACGAATGGCTTTGCGATTCACTATCCAAAAGTCAGTCAAATCGCTACTTTGCTCGCTTAAGAGCTGCGCTATTAGCTTGCCATTGAGATGCGTCAGGGAGACGCCATGACCGATACAGCCACAGCTATAGATGATTTTATTGGAGTTCAGATAGCCGATCTCCGGTGTCATATCGAGATTGACCGACGTCGGGCCGCCCCATTGGTAAGCTATCTTAATATCTTGTAATTGCGGATACAGCCATTTGAGATGCTCCTCACAATGCTGCCAAGCGCTGTTATTGCTATCTTTGTCCATATTACTGCCGTAGGCGACGTCGATACGGCCGCCGCCCATAGTGATACGCCCATCTACCGTTGGCCGAAAATAATGCACTAAGTGTCTGTTATCTTCAAAAGCTTGTCTTTTTTGCCAACCAATAGCTTGCCACTGTGCGTCAGTCAAAGGCTCGGTGATGATTTGATAGGTCCAGATAGGCAGTTGTTGGTTTTTGAGTTTGACACCAGATAGGGTATGAGAATAACCGTTGGTAGCGATGACAAGTTTATCGCTAGTGACCTCACCTTTCGGGGTAGTTATTTTAATAACCCGCGCCTCTTGAATATCTATAGCTGGCGTGGTTTCACAGATCTGTACCCCAAGCTCTTGGCAGATTCTCTTTAGCTCTCGGACTTGCTTAGCTGGGTTTAAGAGGCCGGTCTCACTCTCATAAATCCCCGCGAGAAATTTATCGCTGTTAAATTCTTTAGCTAACGAATCCTGCTGCCGCCACGACATATCGCTATCGATGCCTAATTTTTGAAACAGCTCGTAGCTACTGGCGAGTCTGTTGAGCTGCCTATCACTATAAGCCACGCGCAGCATACCTGGATGCTGATAGTCTGAGTCGAAGTTGTGCTCGTCTACTAACTGCTGCACATGCTTGACCGCTTGCATCATATATTGATGCGCCTCGATCGTTTTTTGCTCGCCCCAGCGCATGACGGTGACCTCAGGTTCAAGGCCGAACAGCTTCATACTAAAGCCGCCGTTACGCCCGCTAGCCCCGTAGCCAATCACTTTTGATTCAAGCACGACTACCGTAGCATTAGGGTTTATTTTCTTAAACTCATAGGCACAGCTCAGACCGGTAAAGCCGCCACCGATGATACAAACATCCGCTTTGATATTAGCAGTCAGCGGCGGATTAGCATCATAGTGTCCATAACTATTTAACCAAAACGACTTCTCCGCAAACCTCATCTGCTCATTAGCCATCATCAGTCTACTTCCTTGTAAATCAGTAGCCTACCGTCCGTTAACAACACAAAAAGTCGTAGCTTTTACGGAGCATAACTTTTGGCGTGCTACTAAGATGCTAGCCTTTATTATTTAAGCTGTGGGTCAAAGAGAATTATTAAGCGTTGGTATAGCGACTGGCTTCAGGCATCCAGCGATGAATGAGTTGGCTGACATCGGCTTTACGGCTAGCATCTGCAATCAGATGGCGAGCCAAGCGCTGGGCAATAGCGAACAGCTCTTCATCGCGAATCAGATCTGCCAAATAATAGCCGATATTACCGGTTTGCCGTTTACCAAGTAATTCCCCTGGCCCCCTTAGCTCTAAGTCTTTTTGAGCGATGACAAAACCATCGGTACTGTCTCGTAATACCTTTAAGCGTTCAGTACCGGTCTCTGACAATGGCGTCTGATAGAGCAGCACACAGAAGCTTTTGGTCGATCCTCGTCCTACGCGCCCGCGCAATTGATGCAATTGTGATAACCCTAGACGTTCGGCATTCTCAATCACCATAAGCGACGCATTGGGCACATCAACACCAACTTCGATGACTGTTGTCGCAATCAATAAATCCAGCTTGCCTGCTTTAAACTGCTGCATAATAGCTTGCTTATCAGCGCCTTTCATCTTGCCATGCACAAGACCAATGCGAATGTCTAAGCGCTCATTGAGATCCTCAAAAGTAGCTTCAGCCGCTTGTGCATCTAAGACGCTAGACTCTTCCACTAAAGAGCAAACCCAGTAGGCTTGTCTGCCCTGAGCACAATTAGCCGCGATACGCTCGATCACCTCATCACGGCGGTTGCGATCGACAGTCACCGTAGTAATCGGCGTGCGTCCGGGCGGTAGCTCATCAATAATAGAGGTATCCATATCGCCATAGACACTCATCGCCAGCGTGCGCGGAATCGGCGTTGCCGTCATGATCAGCTGATGCGGGGTACTGCCAGCGACGCCTTTATTAGTCAAGGCCATCCGCTGCTCGACGCCAAAACGGTGCTGTTCATCGATGATCACTAAACCTAACTTGGCAAACTCAACCGTATCTTGAAACAGCGCATGAGTACCAACGACGATTTGTACGCTGTTTTCGCTTACCGCTTCCAAAGCTTCACGGCGCTGCTTCGCCGTTTGCTTACCCGCCAGCCAACCGACCTCTACTCCTAATGGCTCAAACCACTGTTTAAAATTGAGCAAATGCTGCTCAGCTAAGATCTCAGTCGGTGCCATGACTGCGACCTGCCAGCCACTATCAAGCGCGTAACCCGCCGCCCCTGCTGCCACTAGCGTCTTACCTGCGCCGACATCGCCCTGCACAAGTCTGAGCATAGGGATAGAGGTTGCCATATCAGCGGTAATATCTCTCATCACCCTTTGCTGCGCGCCCGTTAACTCAAATGGCAAGGCAGCAAACAGCTTATCGGTCAGCGCACTTTGAGTAGTACATTTTGGCGCTTTATACTGATGCAATTGTTGACGGCGGTACAAGAGACTAAGCTGATGGGCGGTCAATTCTTCGATAATTAAGCGCTGACAGGCGGCATGCGTACGGGCAGTGAGCTGAGTCAGCAGTTTATATTGTTGATCGGCATCGGTATAAGTCGGCGGTGTATGCAGCAGTACCAAAGCTTCAAATATCGATAAATTATAGACGTTATGATGCTGATTATGGTCAGTAGTGACAGAGGCGAGCTGGTAAGCTTCTGAGTTATTATAAACTGCGGGATCAGCTTTACTGACACTACTACTATCCGGCACGCTACGAGCGAGGGTCGAGAAGATATCCTCAACATCTGGTTCAATAGCTTTAGCAGGTTCAAAGGGCGCTAAAGGCAAATCGGTGACGACAGCGAAATCAGCGCTAGTAAATAGCGTCATCGGTAGGCCTTGGCTACGCACCGTTTGTAGCGCAAGCTTAATCAAAGTACGCAGCTTGTTTTGGTGTAAGCCCTTTACAGTCGGATAGATAGGCTGCAGGCCAATATCGGTGACGGGCACCCCATCGGTGATGATCTGATATTCAGGATGATGAATTTGCTTACCATAACGGCTAACTTTGACCTCACCAAACAGCTGCAACCGAGTTCCTAAGCTCATTGTTTGCGCTAGTCCTCGATAGACTTTAAAGAAGCGCAAACCCACAGTCCCAGTGCCATCATCGATGATGACGGTCATGCCGCCGCGTTTATTATCGATATGCACTACCCGGCCGGTGATGAGCGCCGCTTGTCCATGTGCCACGTCACTGATAGCGACTTGGCGACTCCGATCTTCGTAGTCTCTTGGCAGATGCAATAACAGATCAAAGATACGCACGATACCTAGCAGCGCCAATTGCTCAGCAACTTTTGGGCCAACGCCTGCTAATGCGGAAACGGGCATATCTAGCGCTGAGGCCGGCTCGCTATTGACCGGATGCGTTATCGATTGAGTCGCAGGGAGGGGCATCAAAAATCCTAATTCAGTTTTTTAACTTAGAGTCATAGGCTTGGTTCTACTATTATAACTGACAAGCATCCTTATTATGCTAAGCTATTTAGCACTGCTACTTTCGAGATTGCTATGTTCCGTGCCATAAGAATTTATCGCTTTCAGCGCTCACTGACTTTATTGATAAAAATAAGCTTACTCACTACTATAAGCTTACTGGCTAGCGCCTGCAATAGCCTTACGCCAGTAGCCCATTCAGAGCCGCCCGCGCCCACCGCCCCTAGCGTGGCATTAGTATTAGGTGGCGGCGGTGCCAAAGGCTTTGCGCATGTTGGCGTTATCAAAGCGTTAGAGGAAAATGGCATTACCCCAACTTTAGTAGTCGGTACTAGCGTGGGTAGTATTATCGGTAGTGTTTACGCCAGTGGCTATACGGCGGCTAGGCTCGAACACTTGGCTCTAACCACCGCCGATAGCGAATTGACAGATTTTACTTTATCGAATCAGGGAATTATTGCAGGTATCAAGCTCAGAGATTTTATCAATACCCAAGTGATGCAGCAGCCGATAGAAGACTTGCCCATTGCATTTGCAGCGGTTGCAGCTGAAAAGCATACTTTAAAAAAGGCAGTGTTTACTACTGGCGACACTGGACTTGCGGTGCAAGCCTCTAGCAGTGTACCGAAAGTGTTTATTGCGCCGCGTATCCCTGCAAAGATCGGCAAAAAATATATCGATGGCGGCGTCGTCAGCTTAGTGCCTGTTGATAGCGCCCGCGATTTAGGGGCAGATATTGTTATCGCGGTCGATGTTACT
Organism: Psychrobacter sp. 1Y11; assembly: GCF_052259045.1. Lineage (NCBI taxonomy): Bacteria > Pseudomonadati > Pseudomonadota > Gammaproteobacteria > Moraxellales > Moraxellaceae > Psychrobacter > Psychrobacter sp. 1Y11. The sequence continues at coordinate 15,701 of NZ_JBQQER010000019.1, read as the reverse complement.
GCTCCTAACACTAAAAATAAAAGCGCGGATAGCTTTAACACTGCTTTAACGGCTATCACTTCACTGAGCAGCTTTTGGAGCTTACTAGAAAACAGCTTTATAGCCAATGCCAATGCGAGCCCTAATGGATTAGCTAACAATCGCAGCACTAAGATGCGCTTAGAGCGTGATCGCGCGGATATCGTTATTATCCCAGAGGTTGGTCACTTAAGCTCATTGGATAGCAGCCAACGCCGAGCGCTTATTGCCGCAGGCGAGCAAGCGGCTAATAAGCAAATGATAGCTATCAAACAACTGATCGCCGACAAAACTCAGAGCCTCTATCCAGAGTAGCTAGGCAAGGTCGTTGTGCAAAGTGATTGATTTCTTTTGTATTTATCTCATACCACTTGTTGAAGATAGCGATAGAAAGTTTGAGCATAAAAAAACACTAACATGCGTAATGCTAGTGTTTTTTATGCTTACCGGCGGCGCCTGACCCTTTTTCAATGCCGCGCTCACAACCAATGAATGACTTCCCCATTATGTCAGCATCCGGCCCAGCAATGTACCTGGACCTGCGCCTGTGCTTGCGCCTGGCCAAACAGCGGCGCCTGTATGGTACAACCCTTCGATCGGCGTCGTGCCATCAGAATAACCCAGAACCGGGCGGAAAATCGCGTTTTGTGATAGATGATGACTGCCGCAGACCTGATCACCACCCACTAGGTTTGGATTGTCAGCCTCCAGATCAAGCGGCGACACACAGCGCATGCCAATAATCCGGTCGCGCAGGCCAGGAGCGTGACGTTCGACGATATCCAGCACACGCTCGGCAAAGGGGGCCAGTGCTGTGTCCCAATCGGTTGCGTTGATCTGTCCGGCGCCGTCGCCTTTAATCTCGCCGGGCACCATTCGCACTTGCAGCCAAAGCGTGTGTTTGCCTGTAGGGGCGCGGCTTGGGTCAATCGCGGTGGGCTGCCCCACGACGATCATCGGTTCTGTCGGTAGAAGCCCAGCCAGTGGTTGTTGATAGGCCAGCGCCATGGCATCGAGCGTTGGGGCGATGGTGACATAGGCATAATCGCGCAACTCCGATCCGGCGCGCCAGTCGGGCAGATCGGACATAGCCAGGTGGATCATCACCGTGCCGGGCGCATGCCTAAAGGTGTCAAGTCCGGAATCGTAGTCGGCGTTGCCGGTAGTGCCAGTCAGACGCGCTAGCGCCTTTGGCGCAACATTGGCGATGATTGCCTTGTTTGCACTAATCTGCCTGCCATCAGCGGTTTCGACAGCTTGGGCCTTGCCATTCTTATGCATGATGCGCGTCACTTCGGTGTCACACTCCACCGACCCGCCTTGCGCCTCAATCTCGGCAACCATAGCGCGGATGATGGTATCCGCCCCGCCCTTACCCACCGACAAACCGCCGGCCTGATCGCCGAACGCTTCGAGATAGGGAAAGATCGCCCCGCTTGCAACGTCGGGCGCATAGTCTACATGCATGCCCCAAGGTGCCAGTGCGGCGCGTATCTTTTCGCTTTCGAACGTACGGCCTAGCCAGTCGCGCGGCGAGGACAGCATAAAGCGGATCAAATCGAACGTGCCGCCCAAGCCTTGCTGGCGCAGCGCTTTGAACCCAAGACCGAGCAGCGCAGTCGATTTCATCGGACTGGACATCAAGCCGCCTATGATCGCCGCGCGTGATGCAAAGCTGTCGGTTAGAGATTGCCACGTTTTGGCATCTCGTTCAGAAAATGCTGCGATGCGAGAGATGTTGGCTGCGGTATCGGTGCCGACACCAAACCAAGTTCCATCGTCATATACCGAAGCAAAGCAGTTTTTTGCAGTCACAAACTCAGCGCCTTGACGTTCCAAAGCCGCGCCGAAATCCGCGTAGAATGCTGAATTCTTGAAGTTCGAAACGTTCATCGCGGCCCAGTCATGCCTAAACCCCGGTTCGGTCAATTCTTGCGTCTTAACCGCGCCGCCAGGCGTTGGGGCACGCTCTAAAACACGAACGGACCAACCCGCCCTTAACAGGTAAAGCGCACAAACCAAGCTATTATGTCCAGATCCGATAATAATCGCGTCTTGGTCATCGTTGCTCATAAAACTACTCCTTTAAAAGGACTAAAAGTAGATTACAAATATCACTACATAATTTAGGGTCTGTTCTCCTAATTTGGAGACTAGCTACTCAGCGGTAACGTAGCTCTGAGAAATTACCTTCATAAACGCTAAACAAGCTCACCATCCATGATAGGTGCTTGCCCTGTCATATAATCTGAACTCGGACCCGCCAGATAAGAAACAAAAGATGCCATATAATCTGGTGTATGCGTTCTAGCTAATGCAATTTATTTGAGGCTTAGCTTTATTTTACCTTCGCACGGTACTGCACCATCACTGTATCATTGAGGCCTACTCCTTCGATATCCCAACGTACGGCCTTATAATAGCCCAAAGGAATCTCTTGGCTTTGGCCGTTAACATTGCCTCTTAGTGGCATACGAGCAAAAGAGTTGCCATCGACGCTGCCATAAGGGAAGTCTGGCATGACGCCGCCTAACAGCTCAACCTGCTCAGGAATACTCATAGTGACTGTCATTTTGCGCACTCGATCAGCATTGGTATTGGTAAAGTAGCCTTGGTACTCCAAGATATTACCAGATTGCAGGCGCGTCTCAGCGGTGACGGGGACTAAAACCTCATTACCATTTGCATCGACACTGATAAGCGAGGCGGTAATCTTAGTATTCACCGCCTGTGCATTGGAGTTAGCATTAGAGGAGTTACTAGAATCAAAAGCCGCTGTTTGTAGAGCAGTAGAGCTATTATCAAGCGCCGGCTCTGGAGTGGGAAGCATAGCTGAGGCTTGCGTGACGACCATTGCCCCGACGAGCGTGCCAGCGACAACATGAAACAAACGGTGACCGCCCCAAGCAGCAAATGGGTTGGCAAAATGGTTGCTTTTTTTCATAATGATTATCTTTCCTAGTTGATATAGCAAAAACAGTAGATGGGCAAATGATAACGCTTAGCATAGCAAAAAGCTATTCTAGCTACATCAGCCCCGTGTTTAGGTTATGTATATCATTGACCTTCCATAAGAGCCGAGAGTAGTTGAATAAAAAGATAGCTCATAACGGGGTTTTTTGCTATGGTAAATCTTTAATCTTCCTATTTATCCTACTATTACTGTTCCTATTATGACTACTAGCGCCATGCCACAGATTAACCCTGAATATGTTCATTGGTTTCGCAACTCTGCCCCTTACATTAATACGCATCGCGGCAAGACGTTCGTGATTATGTTCGGCGGTGAAGCGGTGAAGCACCCGAATTTTAGTACGCTGATTCATGACTTTGCTTTATTACATAGTTTAGGTATAAAGCTGGTCTTGGTACACGGAGCCAGGCCGCAGATTGAAGACAACCTAAAAGAAGTCAATATCACCTCGCCGCTGCATAAAGATATCCGGCTAACACCGCGAGAAGCGATGCCAAGTATCCTACAAGCGGTAGGCGCTATACGCCTGCAGATTGAAGCGCAGCTATCGATGGGACTTGCTAACTCGCCCATGTATGGCTCCCGCATTGACGCGGTTTCTGGTAACTTTGTCACCGCGCGCCCTTATGGTATCCGCGATGGTGTTGATTATCAGATGACTGGAGAAGTGCGCTCGATAGATGTCGATGCGATCAAGAACAACTTACTGCATAATCACATCGTCATTTTGGGCTCTATGGGCTACTCTGCTACTGGTGAAGTCTTTAATCTATTAGCAGAAGACGTGGCGCTTAGTGCCGCTGTCGCTCTTAATGCTGATAAGCTAATCTTCTTAGGCGAAGAGGCGGATATTCAAGATAATGGTCGCCCGCTGCATGAGATGATTCCGAACGAAGTGGATCGCTTTTTGCGTGAGCGCGATATCAATCATGAGATCAATTACTTCTTACACTGCGCTAGTAGCGCTTGCCGTCAAGGCGTGCATCGTACCCATATTATCTCTTATGCCAAAGACGGCGCGTTGCTAGAAGAGCTCTTCACACGCGATGGTTCAGGAACGCTAATCAGTCACGATCCCTACGAAGAGATTCGCCGAGCGAACATCGATGACGTGGTCGGTTTGATCGAGCTATTAACCCCGCTTGAGGAACAAGGCATTTTAGTCGCCCGCTCGCGCGAACGTATCGAACAAGAGATTGACAACTACAGTGTCATCGAGCGTGATGGGATGATTTTAGGTTGTGCCGCGCTTAATCCGCTAGATGACAATTCAGCAGAAGTCGCCTGTGTTGCTATTCACCCTGATTATCGCAGCGGTAGTCGCGGTGCTGATTTATTGGCATTTTTAGAGCAGCAAGCGCGTAGCCATGGGGTGCATAAGTTATTTGTATTAACGACTCGTACCGCGCACTGGTTCGTTGAGCAGGGTTTTGCTGAGGTCGACAGTAGTGATCTCCCTGAGCCGCGCCGTGATCAGTACCATAATGGCCGTAATTCTAAAGTTTTTCAAAAGACGTTGTAAACTATACTTTCGCGCAATAAAAAAGCTCTCATTATTATGAGAGCTTTTTTATTAACGTTAGCGTCTGTTAAATACCTACAGATCTCATTATTTTACAGATAACAACTCAACTGTGAAAATCAAAGTACTGTTAGGTTCGATGCCTTGATTGCCCGCTTCGCCATAAGCAAGATCGCTTGGTATATAAAACTCGTATTTGCCGCCTTCTTTCATTAGCTGTAAGCCTTCCGTCCAGCCAGCGATCACTTGGTTTAACGGGAACTCGATAGGCTCGCCGCGCTCATAAGAACTGTCAAATACTGTACCGTCGATCAATTTACCTTCGTAATTGACTTCGACGACGTCAGTCGCTTTTGGTGACTTGCCTGTACCTGCGGTCAGTACTTTATACTGCAAACCTGAATCAGTCGTTTTCACGCCTTCTTTTTTCGCATTTTCCGCTAGATAAGCTTCGCCTTTTGCAGTGTTCTCAGCGGCTTTTTCTTGCATATCATTAACGAACTTCTCTTCTTGCTCTTTTTGGTAATCCATTAATACTTGTTGCATCTGCTCTTGGGTCAAAGCAGAGTCATTACCTTGATATCCGTCACGGAAACCTAGCTCAAAGGTATCTAAGTCAAGATCTGCAACCGCTTCTTTATTACCTTCTGCCATCATATAGCCCAAGCTATAGCCCACTTTTTGGGTTTGCGAGCTTTGTTCGGTCACAGCCACGCTTGCCGCTGAGGTGTCTTGATTGCCGTTATTGGTACTACAGCCGGTTACTAGCAACATAGCACTAGCTAGCGTACCAATTGCAAAGGTAGTGATTTTTTTCATAGAGTACTCTCAAATTGTAAGGTAGTGATAATAAGTTATTGGTCCGTCATCATAACAAATCTTGGTTTTAGGAACTACGCCTACTATCGGGTTTAAGATAATATTTAATCATCAGATGTACATTTTTTGTTAATGATTTTAATCATGATAACAAGTTATCACACAACTATAGCGTTAAGTAAAGCATTATGTCTTTAAACTAAACACCATATCCGCTAAGCTTAATCAGATTAAAGAATATGTAACTATAAGTCATATTTCTACATAAATCACCGGATTACCGAAAATGGCTTAGGTTTTTTAAACCGATCTCTATTTATCTCTTCTAATGACCTTTTATCAGGTTGTCAGTTAGCAAATAAATTATCAGTTACAATAGTAATTCCGGGTTAACGCTTAATAACAGAACTTTTATTGTGCAATGGACTGCCATTCTCATAATCACCTGCTCTATTTTGCAGTTTTATAATTAAATAATTCTATTAAAATACTATTTATAAATAATGATGTCATTTTTTGGTGAGTGTGCCCTATTTATCTCATTATCGAGACATGATTATTAAAGGAGGATAAGATGAATCCAATGTTTACATCTTTTAATGGTTATCTTGGTGGGCCTATTGGTTCTATCATTGGGGCTATTTTAATTTTTATTATTGGTTGGCTAGTGGCTTTAGGTATTGCCGCCTTAGTACGTAATGTACTGGCCAAAGTAAACTTAAATCAACGTATGGACTCTTCTACGGGTAAATCTTACGACTTGGAAGGCATTATATCCAAGATCGTTTTTTGGTTTATCTTTATCATAGCTATTTCAGCCGCTCTAAATACGCTTAACTTAAACTCTATCTCGGCACCTTTTGCCAACATGGTGGGTCAAGTGTTGTCCTTTATTCCTAATCTTATCGCTGCCATTGCTATTGGTATCATCGGTTGGGTTGTGGCTACTGTGGCTCGCACGGCGCTTAATACTGCGTTATCAAAGACTACGATGGATGAGCGCTTGAGCGCGCAAGCAGGCGTCAAACCTATGAGCAGCACCATTGCTGATATGGTTTATTGGTTCATCTTGCTTATTGTTCTAACGATAGTACTAGGTCAGTTAGAGCTTGATGGCTTATTTGCTCCTCTAACGAATATGGTTGATAAAATCTTTAGCTTCATTCCGAACATTCTTATCGCAGGTGTGGTCTTTGTTGTTGGTTATATTATTGCCAAAGTGGTACGCGGTATCGTAACTAACCTGGTGTCTACCTTTAACGTTCAAGAGCTTGCTTCTAAAGCCGGTCTTAGCGAAGAAAATAGCTTACCTAATATTGCCGGTTCTTTAGCTTTTTTAGTAGTAATCATCCCAACGATTATCGCTGCCTTAAATGCGCTAAAAATCGAAGTTATTGCTCGTCCTGCGACTAACATGCTCAATAAAATAATGGAAGCTCTGCCTAATATCTTTATGGCAGCCGCCATCTTGATTGTAACTTATTATGTCGTACGTATGGTTGCAAACATCATCAAAGGCTTGCTTGAGAATACTGAAATCAACCGTTTACCTGCCAAAGTTGGTTTACAAGAGACGATGGGTGATAAGCGCATCTCTGATGTAGTCGGTTATGCTATCGTATTCTTTGCGATGCTGTTTGCTGCAGTTGCAGCCGCTGATCTACTAGGTTTCGAGCCTATCTCAGCGATCATTACGATGTTTATCGCTTTCGGTGCCAACATCATCTTAGGCGCGATCATTCTATTCATCGGCTTTTGGCTTGCCAATATCATCGCTGGTGTGGTTGAGCGCTCAGAACAAGGTTCACAGTTCTTAGCCAATATTGTACGTGTATTGATCATGGGCTTAGTACTAGCTATGGGCCTAAAAGCGATGGGTATTGCTGATTCTATTGTTAACCTCGCATTTGGTCTAACGTTAGGTGCCGTAGCCGTAGCATTTGCTCTATCATTCGGTCTTGGTGGTCAAGAAGCTGCATCTCGTTTCTTACGCAAGATGCAAGACAAGATGGACAAAGAGCGTGATGAAGCGAAAGCTAAATCAGCTGTAGAGCCAAGCAAATCTACGCAAGAAAAGATTAAAGAATCGGTTCGCGATAACACGCCTACTGCTACAAACACGCCAGCTACGCCAAGCACTGCAACGACTGATTTGCGTACGGACACTGTAGATACCAGTAATCTTGATACCAACACTGTCGATATCACTCCTGCTAGAGGGGATACAGACACTGGGCTTAACACTGGTAATGATAATGAGATCTTACCGGGTAGCGGTCTTGCTGACGACACCAATCAATAAGCGTTGATAGCAGTGTATTTATCAACATAAAAAGAAAAGACAGCTTAGGCTGTCTTTTTTTATGCGTATGGATAATAGTATTGTTATAGACTAGAGGCGCTCAGCTCTATGTTTTATTTTTTGTGGCGGGAATATTGAAACTAAGGGTTATAGTTGGCAGTGGTTTTGCATTTTTATTTAAGCCCACTTTATTTGCTTGCCCATCGTGTTTTTGATTATGCTGCTGACTATTTAGGCGTTGTAACTGTCTAGTCAGTTGCCGCTCTTTTTCACTCATCGCGGTCACTGGCTGGATAAATAGGTCAATATCAATAAAGGTATCCACTCCTTCTACCATAAACTCCACACCTAGCACGATAACATGATGCAGCTCAGCGATAGGTAGGCGCGTAGACACGTCTTTGGCTATTGTAGCCAGATTTGGCGCGATGGTTTTGCGGCTTTGTTTGCCGTCTTGCTGTCGGCCATAAAATATCAACACATAATGTCGGCCTAAACTTTCATAAGAGTGCTGATGTACCACATAACCAGCTTGCTGCTGCTCAATGCTGCGACTCGGATGCTGATAGAGGGTGCGGATCAGTTCATGGCGCGAGAACAACGACTCTGATAATAACTGACGTTGCCAAAGCGGTAACTGCGCAGCTGTTAGCGACTCTGAGAGCATCTGAGAACTAAGCTGATGCCACAAGAGAGATGTTTGCCTCATTTGCTCATAAATCCGCTTTGTAGTCTTCTCATTGTTTCTTTGAGCCAGACTCATAGCGACTAACGTATTATTCGGCGCATCCTGAATACCGTATTTTATCAAAGCATTGTCGATAGTGAGCGCCTGCGCATAGATAGCCGGACTATCCATAAACTGGTTAAGCACAGACAGCTCAAAATTAAAGCTAGGTTTAGTACTGTCTATTTGAGTACTGCTCAGTTGTGTACTACTCAATGATTGTTGCAGCTCTGCTTGATGATAGCGTAAGAGTCGCCATAGATCATTCGGCGTCTGCAGAGTGTCTAATACCATCTGCCAGACTTGTTGGTCAAAGACTTGTAGTCCTATGCCAGAATCGTTAGCATCGGCGGATTGGTATTCTATAGCATGCTGAGTATCAGCGCTTGTCATCTCGGCTGATAAACGGTGACTATCGTCTGGTGTTTGCACCAAATTGTCGCTATCGACTGCCGGTCTTCTCTCCAATATGAGCACATAAGCGCTATTGATCTGGTTATTTTTGTCTTGTTTTAACAGACGTTTTTTCCATCTTAAAGCAAATCTTATAGCTGCCGAGCGTATGGCGTCTATATCCGTTTTGGTATTATTTTTAGTATTATCTACTAAAGGGGCTAAGACCACTCTCAGGACTCTAAGTTGCCCTAAAGGTAGCTGATAGAGCTGTTGCGTCGTGGACTTTTCATTATGGGCGCTCTGCTCATCTGCTGGCGCTTTTTGGACCTGTAAATAGCTATCTAGCCATAGTGTCAGCTGATTGTGCAGCTCAGGTGTGGGGTTTGGTGGTGTCAAAGCAAAGGCCTTTTGTTTTTTCTAATTCTAGTGCTATTGGCAGTCAAGTGGATTATCTATCGATTTTACTTCGAACTGGCTATAGTAAAATCATAGCCTAGCAGATTGAGCAATTTGGTATCATTTTTATAACCACGGCTTGTTATAAGAATGCCATAAGGCTATGGTAGATTTATCACTAACCGTACTAGATATCACTACCAGAGAATACTTATTTAAAATTTATATCATAACAGGGATTAGATATTATGAAACGTTTCAAAGAAAAAACCGTTATTGTCACTGGAGCGGGCTCAGGCATGGGACGCGCCACTGCTTTGCGTTTCGCTAATGAAGGCGCAACTGTCGTATTGGTAGGACGTACCTCTGAAACTTTGGAGGAGACCGCAAAAGAGTTTCCACAAGACAAAACCTGGATTCATACCGACAACTATATGACGATCACTTGTGATATCAGTGTACAAAGCCAAGTACAAGAAATGATAAAACGAGTGATAGATAGGTTTGAGAAGCTCGATATCGTCGTCAATAACGCTGGCAAAGGTATGCAAGGCAAGATAACAGATTTATCTGGCGAGGACTGGCGCTCAGCTATCGATGTCAATTTAAATGGTACTTTTTATGTCTGTCAGGCCGCCATGCCGCATTTAATCAAGACAAAAGGCAACATCATTAACGTCTCATCACTCTCAGGTATCGGTGGTGATTGGAATATGGCTGCTTACAATGCTGCCAAAGCGGGCGTCACTAATTTGACGCGCACGTTAGCTTTAGATCATGGTCCGGACGGTGTGCGCGTCAATGCAGTTAACCCTACCGCGACTAAGACCAGTATGACCAAAGACATGCGAGAAGATCAACAGAAGGTCGATAAGTTTTTATCGCGCTGTCCTCTAGGGCGCTTTGTCACCCCTGAAGATATCGCTGCGGCTATTACCTTTTTAGCTAGCGAAGATGCGTCGATGATTACGGGGGTTAATTTGCCTGTTGATGGCGGCGTTAGCGCCTCCAATGGTCAGCCCAATTTCTAATCTTGCTGTAACCTTGTCTTTAACTTTTGAAGTCTTGATTAACGTCCTGTAGCGGCTGCGAGAGTCGCTCAGGGTGATAAGGCATCACCCCGCCGTACTGCACATAAATCTTTGGCAAATCCTCTTCGATATTACCTGTTGGATACACAGGCTCTAAAAAGCGCACTTCTTTGGCATGATAGTCTAGGGCAACAGGCAAAATAGGCACATTAGCGCCAACCGCCAAGTAATAAAACCCAGTTTTCCATTTTTCAGTATATTTACGCGTCCCTTCAGGTGCTAAACCCAAAAACAAAGTCTTATTGTTTTTGAACTTATCGATACTCGCTTGCAAGACTGAGCCTTTAACTTCGCGATTAATGGGTATGATGCCAAGCCAACGTATCAATTGCGCCAACACTGGTATTTTAAACAGCGTATGCTTGCCCATAATACTGATTTTGAGATCCAGCGCAAATAAGCAAGGCAACGCATATAACCCGTCGATATTGGAGGTATGAGGAACGGCTAATACCACCGCTTGTGAGATATTAGGGATAGTGCCTACTGTTTTCCAGCCAGCTGACTTCATCAGTAAACGACCTATCGTAGGAGCAAGCTTACCGCCACGCTTAGGAATTAAGTCGCCTAAATCTTTTCTATTAAGATCAGGCAACACTTTGGAGCGTCTGTTCGGAGTAGGTTTAGCAGTGGTGCTGGTTTTTGAGTTTAAGGACATAATAGTACGACAGAATAAGGAGTATCCCATCATAGCATTAACCTGAGCAAACTAGCTTATTATTTATACTCTGCTTTGTTTATATAGCTTGTACAGAAGCCTTTGCCAATAAAAAAGGAATAACTCTCAACGAATTACCCCTTTTATACGTACGTTTAGAAGCGTTAGCCTATAGCGCAATATCTGCTAAGTTGCCTTTATTTTCAAGCCAAGACTTGCGGTCAGAGGCGCGTTTTTTGGCTAATAGCATATCCATAACGCTATTGGTCAGCATCATATCATCCATATCGAGCTGCACTAGACGGCGGGTATCGCGGTTCATCGTCGTTTCGCGTAGCTGTTCTGCACTCATCTCACCCAGACCCTTGAAGCGAGTAATCTGCGCTTTTTTATTACCAGGAACTTTTGATAATATATGCTCCAGCTCGCCCTCATCTAGCGCATAATGCACCTCTTTGCCGATATCGACCCGATACAAAGGCGGCATCGCGACAAATAAATGACCAGCATCAACTAAGGCAGGAAAGTGTTTGACGAATAAAGCACAAATGAGCGTGGCAATATGCAGGCCATCAGAGTCGGCATCGGCTAAGATACAGATCTTATCATAGCGCAGCTCAGAGAGATCATCAGAGGCCGGATCGACACCGATAGCAATGGCGATATCATGGATCTCTTGGCTTGATAACACCGTATCGGAAGACACTTCCCACGTATTCAATATTTTGCCGCGTAATGGCAGTATCGCTTGATAATGACGATCACGCGCTTGCTTGGCACTACCGCCAGCCGAATCGCCTTCTACTAAAAACAGCTCGGCTCCATCACGCAAATCACCGCGGCAGTCTGCCAACTTACCCGGCAAAGCTGGACCTTGAGTAATCTTCTTACGCGCCACTTTTTTGGCGGACTTGAGACGGCGACCGGCTTTATTGATCGCTAGCTCTGCAATTTGCGCCCCTATATCAGCATGCTGATTGAGCCAGAGACTAAACGCATCTTTGGCTAATGCTTGCACCGCACCTGCCGCCTCACGGCTTGATAGACGCTCTTTGGTCTGTCCCGAGAACTGCGGCTCAGAGAACTTTAAGGACAAGATGTAATTTATCCCATCCCAGACATCTTCACCCGTCAGCTTGACGTTACGCGGCAATAGGTTATGAATATCACAGAACTCACGCAGCGCCTCTAAAATACCTGTGCGTAGTCCATTGACGTGCGTGCCGCCTTGCGCAGTTGGAATCAGATTCACATAGCTCTCTTGAACCGGATTGCCGCCTTCAGGCAACCAAGATAGCGCAAAGGTAATCCCTGCACGCTCGCCTTCTGCGGCGTCATGATTATAATAAAAAGGGACATCTGGCAGCGTCTCCAGACCATCGAGCTGCTCAGCGAGATACTCAACGACGCCATCAGTAAACTGCCAAACGACTTTTTCATCGTTGATACTATCGGTAAATTCGATAGTCAAACCCGCTGCCAGTACTGCCTTAGCTTTCAGATTATGCTTAAGCTGTTTGACACTGAATTTAGGCGTATCAAAAAAACTACCATCGACCCAAAAGCGCACTCGCGTACCACGTTTGCGTTTATTAGAGCTAACTGATTCGCTCAAAGGCGCCACAGGCGCACCATTTTCTAGTGCCATATCGAACTGAGTACCATCACGCCAAACAGTGACTTCGACTCGGGTTGATAGCGCATTGACGACTGAGATACCAACGCCATGCAGACCGCCTGACACTTGATAGTTAGAAGTCGAGAACTTACCACCGGCATGCAGGCGCGTTAAGATTAGCTCAATACCTGTCTGGCCAAACTCAGGATGGATATCAGTCGGCATCCCGCGCCCGTCATCTTCTACGGATAACGAGCCATCTTCATGCAGCTGCACTTTGATAGTTTTGGCGTAGCCAGCTAGCGCTTCATCGACCGAATTATCAATGACTTCCTGCGCCAAATGGTTGGGGCGCGTGGTATCCGTGTACATACCCGGGCGACGACGTACTGGCTCCAGCCCTTCTAAAACTTCTAACGATTGCGCATTATATTGACTCACAAATGCTTTCCTTAATATCTACAAACTATAAATTCTATTGAACCATTATAACTAAAAATACTGCGCTAAAGGCCGATAGTTATAAGCCTTACGTCAGATAATGTCGTTTAGTTGTACTGATTACATCTGAGAGCTTAATGCTAATTTTTTAGTGTTCTTGATATTTTTATTAGGCACATTGCACTAATTAGACAGCTCTTCTACGAACTTTATAACTTCTGGCAAATGCTCAGCGAAATCACTGAAACGATGATCGCCGCGGTTTTGCAAAATAACTCTAGCGCCTTGCTCACTATAAAACTTCGCTGAAAGAGTTGCATTAAGTAATTCATCACCTTCTTTGATTAACGCTGCTACTTTGCTAGGGTTAGCGATGGATAATAATGGATGCGCAGCAAACCAGTGCAAGTCCGCTATGGTGATCGCCCAACCACCAGTGGTGGTATAAAGTGTTTCATTACCATCGAAACTACTGCACGATTCTAACGTATTTTGACTCGCATCGTCTTTAAAGCGCTGGAGAGTAACGTGCGGCTGCGTGCTAGGGTTTAGCAATAACGCAGCACAACCAGTATGATTACTCACTAACGTTGAAAAATACCCACCTAACGAACTACCAATCAATACGGTTTTGGCCTCTTGACTCAACTTAGTAACTAAACCAGTCAAATAGCTAAAGACCTGCTCAGGCGCTTGATTTAAGTCAGGACGATGGACTTCGATATCTGGATAATTCTCTTGGCAATAGCCTTCCAACAATAGGCCTTTATTAGAATTGGCATCGCTATCTAAGCCATGGACGTACACAATATTCATATGCAATCTCATCTTCGACATTCGGTATACTGTAAAAATAACTAGTAACGAGCATAACACCAGTGATATAGCGTTAATAGTGCTAAAATTGCTGATCTATAGTCAACTTATATTAGTATGAATGCTTTATCGAAATATCTATTTTAACCGAAGCAAAATGAAGACAAGGAGACGTCATGAGTGAACAGATTGAACTGTTTGACATCGATAATCCTTGTATAGGTGTGTGCACAAGTAATAAAAAAGGCTATTGCTTCGGCTGTTTAAGAAGTCGTACTGAGCGTCAATTATGGTTAAGTATGAGCACAGAACAGCGCAGAGAAGTATTGAGGTTAATTGTAGGGCGTAAGCAGCGTATTGAGCAAATGCGGCAGCGTAAAGGGGAGCAGTTAGGGTTTGATTTTGAGGAAGTGGTCGAAGCTGAGGAGTTGTTTTAGAACACTAGAAAACATATTAATATAGATTCATTTACACATTACCAATATTTATCATAAATAACTATTAGCAAACTTTTATAAAATATTCAAGAATTCGAATTCTAGTTTATTAATATAAGGAAGCTGATGATGCTAAAGAAAATATTTAAACCTAAATATGTTAAATACGACCCAAAATATATCACCTTAAGCAATGACGATAATAAAGTCATAGATACGATTACCGAAGACATCCGTCTGTATGTCAAAAAAAGCAAAGACTTAAACGATATCGATCATCATACTCGTGCCGTCCACGCCAAGAGCTATTGTGGCTTAAAAGCTAAGTTTGAGATATTAGATAATATTCCTGAAGAGTATGCTCAAGGTTTATATGCCAAAGCAGGCATTCATGATGCAGTCATTCGCTTCTCTAACGCCGCTGCCGCCGTCAGTGCAGATAGAAGACTCGGGTTGGGACAAGGACTAGCTATTAAAATATTCGATGTGCCAGGCAAAAAGCTAGCGCCGGGTGAAGAAGATAGTACCACCTTTGATTATGCTTTAGTCAATGGCCCTATCTTTTTTACTAACAGCCTAAAAGATTATGCTTATTTGTCTAAGTTAAACTTCGGACTAAACGGTTATCTAGGCGATGGACTACTAGGTAAAGGTAAGTTTGTCTTTCACTGGTTGACCAAATATGGCAAAGAGTTCCCTGATATCGGAGGTCTGCGATCACTTAACGCTTTTAGAAAGCTAGCGACTATCCCTCCAAAGAACGCTTGGTTATATGACTACTTCTCTCAAGGCGCGTTTCGTCATGGCGACTACATGGCAAAAGTTAGAGTAACGCCTACCAAAGCCTCTATGGAGAAAATTAAACGTACCAACATTCACTTATTTACCGAAGATGAAGCGATTCGTCCCGCTATCATAGAAGAAATCAGAGAGCACGACTATCAGTTCGAAGTGCAAGTTCAACTTTGCCAAAATATTAAGAAGCAACCTATCGAACAGCTGACTAAAGAATGGAAAGAGTCTGATGCGCCGTTTGTTACCGTAGCGACTTTGACCATACCTTGCCAAGATGTTCCAGACGATGGTAACCTTTCAGCGATAGAAGATTTGAGCTTTACGACTTTCCGCTGCCTAGAAGAGAATCGTCCGATTGGCACATTACAGCACTCTCGTCTACGTGCTTATCAAGCCTCTTCTAAAGCCCGTCATGAGCACAATGAAGCTAAGCGTAAAGAACCTACTAGCTTGAAAGAAGTGTTTAGTAAGTCAGCTGCTGAATAATTATTCGCAAAGATAGCTTAAAGTACAACGGCAAAAGCCATTATTCTTATGAATGATGGTTTTTTTATATATAAGAATAGAAGACAAAGAAAAGCCCCCTTAACAGTTAAGTTAAGGGGGCTTTTCAGGAATAGAGAGCTGACGATGACCTACTCTCACATGGCCGGAGCCACACTACCATTGGCGCAACGATGTTTCACTTCTG
>NZ_JBQQER010000018.1:0-33673 GCF_052259045.1 Psychrobacter sp. 1Y11 | reverse complement strand
ATCTAGATGGTCGCACAACCAGCAACACTACCGAGATCAACAAAGGCATCAAATTTGGTAATGGTACAACCAACAACAAATTTGCCCTAGGCGACACCATTAATGTCAAAGGCGACAGCAACCTAACCAGTACCACGACTGCTGATGGCGTACAAGTCAGCCTAAACAAAAACCTAGATCTAGGTACTGCTGGTAGTGTTAAGACTGGTGCAACCACCGTTAATAATGATGGCATCATCATCACCAAAGCCCCAGGCGCTCCTGCTGGTATTACTGATGTCAGCTTGACTAACACAGGTCTTGATAATGGTGGCAACACCATTGTGAACGTTGCAGCCGGTGTCAACGGTACAGACGCTGTTAACGTCAATCAATTAGACGCCGTCAACACCACAGCAAATAAAGGTTGGAACGTCAAAGTCAATGACACCGCCTCTGACAACGTTGCCCCAGGCGAGACTGTACAATTCGTTGATGGCAAAAACATCAAAATCACCCGTGACAATGATCAAGTCATCAAAGTGGCAACCAGTGACGAGGTTGAGTTCACTAAAGTCACCCTAGGAGATGGCACGAACAACACCATCTTAACCAGCACCGCAAATGGATTAGATGTCGGCGGTGACAAGATCACCAATGTTGCCCCTGGTACTATTAGTGACACCTCAACGGACGCCATTAATGGCAGCCAGTTGTTTGATACCGCCGAATCTGTTGCCAACAACTTAGGTGGCGGCACCACTGTCAACACAGATGGCACACTAAGCGCCCCAAGCTATGAGCTTGACGATGGTAACAACACCGGCACCGATGTAACCGTCAACAACGTTGGCGCCGCGTTAGGTAATCTAGATGGTCGCACAACCAGCAACACTACCGAGATCAACAAAGGCATCAAATTTGGTAATGGTACAACCAACAACCAATTTGCCCTAGGCGACACCATTAATGTTAAAGGCGACAGCAACCTAACCAGTACCACGACTGCTGATGGCGTACAACTAGGACTGGGCGACAGCATCAGTGTCGGTCAAACCAACCCTGTCACCATTGATGGCAACAACGGCACCGTCTCAGGCTTAACCAACACCAGCTTTGATCCAGATGCCAACTACACCGGCGGACAAGCAGCGACCCAAGAACAGCTAGCAGCAGTAAATAACGCTACTAACGACACTATTAACCAAGGCTTTAACATTGCAGGTGCTAATGGAAGTCCTGATAATGTCCAACTTGGTGAAACAGTGACTTATGACAGTACAGACGGTAGTATCGTTACCACTGTCTCTGACAACAATGTAGACTTCACTCTAGGCAACGACTTAAACGTCGGCGGCTCGGGCGAAGACGGTCTTATCACAGTGAATGGTAAAGATGGTAAAAATGGCGTCACCATTAACGGTAAAGATGGCACTATCGGTATCAATGGTAAAGATGGCGCTAACGGCATCATTACCGTAGCTAATGGCGTAGCCGGTGTAGACGGTAAAGATGGCATAACTCGCGTTGTCATTGACGACATCGAAGTGGCGACCATGCAAGACGGTCTGAAGTTTGCTGGTAACACTGGTGACACCATCGCCAAGCAGCTTAACGAAACCTTAAACATCGAAGGTGAATTGGCAGAGAGTGCAACCGCATCGGGCGCCAACCTACGTGTCGATAGTAAAGATGGCAAGCTTAACCTAGTCATGGCTAAGAACCTAACCGATCTTAACAGTGCCACCTTTGGCGAAGCTGGTAACCGCTTTACCATCAACCAAGGCGGTGTCCAGTTCGTAGACGCCGCAGGCAATAAGCGTGACAACACCCCAAGCATGACTGCAGGTGGTATTGATGCTGGCAACAACCAGATCACCAACGTTGCTAGTGGTATGACCAACGTTGACGGTGATGTGGTCACTGATATCAATGTTGCCAACCCGAACAATGGTGCCAACATTGGTGATATTCAGAACACCACTACCGGACTGATCGACACCGGCTTTAACATCAGTGCTGACAACTCAGCGCTAGCAGATAGTAAAACCGTTGATAACGTAAAGCTGGGTGAGACCGTTGACTTTACTAATAGCGATGGCAACTTAGTCGCGACAGTCACTGATAACGGTATCAACTATGACCTCGCTGAAAACATTAACGTGACCAGCGTCACTACAGGCAATACTACGTTAAATAACGCCGGCATCACTATTGTAAACGGTGCTAATAATACGATTACCTTGGATGGTAATGGTCTTAATAACGGTGGTAATAGAATTGTTAATGTCGCTGCCGGAGAAGTCAGTACTACTAGTCAAGACGCCATTAATGGTGGTCAGCTATTTGGTACTGCCAACTCTATCGCTAATAACTTTGGCGGCGGTTCAACAGTGAATGCTGATGGTATCGTTAGTGCGCCAAACTATGTGTTAGACAACGGTAATGGCGGTACGACTGCCTACGATAATGTAGGCGATGCACTCGGCGGCCTAGATAATCGCGTCTCAACTAACGCCGATAACATCACTGACATCACCAATGGTACTGCCGGTATCGTCCGTCAGGATCCTGATACTGGTGATATTACCGTTGGTGGTCAGACTGGCGGCACTAATGTTGACTTCTCTGGTACTGAGGGTGACCGCGTATTAACCGGGGCCGCTGATGGTCAGGTTGCGGCAGATAGTAATGATGTCATCAATGGCGGTCAGCTATTTGAACAAGGTAGTGGGGTCGCTGGAATTGTCGGTGGTAATACGACTTACAACCCAGAAGACGGTACTTTCACTAACAATAACATCGGCGGTACAGGTCAGAACAATATCAATGACGCTATTCAAGCCGTTGGCGATGCGGCTTCCGCTGGTAAGAACACAGTCAGTGAAGGTAATAACATTGTCGTTACCGAAACGGTTGACGCTGATACAGGGTCTACTAACTACGAAGTCGCTACTGATCCTGACTTAGTAGTTGATAGCGTCACTGCTACTGATGATGAGGGTAACGAGACGACTCTAACGGCTACCGGTACGACTATCATCAATGCTGACGGTAAGACGAACAACAGCACTGCATTAGGGAACACTATTACGGATGGTGATAACGTGACCACAGTTACAGGCTCAGGAACTAACGTTACTGATGGCGATAACACTGCTAACTATGGTGCCAACGGTCTTGAAGTCACGGGTACGACAGGTAGCACGGTCCTTAATCAAGCAGGCGTAAGCTTCACTGATAACAAAGGCGCTGCAACGGGCCCAAGCATTACTGCAAACGGTATTGATGCAGGTGGCAAGACGATCACAGGCGTTGCTGATGGTGTCGAAGTCAATGATGCTGTCAATCTAGGTCAGCTAAACGCTCTAGATAGCAAGCTGAGCAATAGCGTCAATGATCTAGGATATAAGATTGGCGAAGTCGAAGATGACGCTAATGCCGGTATTTCAGCGGCGATGGCGATGTCTTCACTACCGCAAGCTTATATCCCTGGTAAGTCTATGGTCGGTGGCGGTGTCGCAACTTACAACGGCGAGAGCGCGGTTGCAATTGGGGTCTCAAGAGTCTCTGATAATGGTCGTTGGGTCATGAAGATCAACGGTACCGCAGATACTCAAGGCAATGCTGGCGGCGCAATTGGCGCAGGCTTTCATTTCTAATATAGCTACTACGCTTAATGAAAGCGCTTGTTTTGGATAGACAAGCGCTTTCACACCAACTATAAGATCTATTGAGGAATGAATAATGAAAAAATCTTTATATCGTAACAGTATTGTCCTTGCCGTAATGCTCATGTCAGCAGTTGGCTGCACCCGTAATGTCAGTAGCAACTTGACTGACAATGGTCACGTCAATGCTAGTGATTTAGTGTTTCCAGCAACCGATGAGGCTTGGCAACAAGAAGGCAAATTCGTCAACGAAGATAATCTTGCTAAGATAAGAGCTGGTGTTAATAAAGATGAGCTGTATCAGCTTATCGGCCCGCCGCACTTTAGCGAAGGTTACAAAGCGCGCGAATGGGATTATATCTTTAAGTTTTATGATGAAAATGATCAAGTTAAGATCTGCCAATATAAGGTCATCTTTGATAAAGAGTATAGAGGGCAGGAGTTTTATTGGTTGCCTGCCGATTGCGCTCCTAACACAGCGGCTAGCATGCCATATGCACCCGTAGCCGTGACGCCGCCTATGACAGAGCGTATCAATCTAGGTGCTGATGCTTTATTTGCATTTGATAAGTCTAGTGCTCAAGACATCATACCAGATGGCAGATATGAGCTTGACGCTTTAGCGCAAAAGCTCAGAGAGTATCAGCAGATGGGCAGCAGTCGTGTGCTCATTACCGGTCATACGGATCGAAAAGGTGACGAGGCCTATAATTTGAGACTATCAACGCAGCGCGCGCAGACGGTCGCCAACTACTTAGTCAGTCAAGGGGTCAATCCCAACACAATCTCAGCAGCAGGGGCGGGGGAGATGCAGCCAGTACAACAGTGCTCAACGTCGCTACCGCGTGAGCAAGAGATTGCTTGCTTGCAGCCGAATCGCCGTGTCACTATTGATGTGATGTTTATGCAATAAGCTTCTCTACCTTTCAAACGCTGTATAAATTCATGTTATCTACAAAGAAGGGGCCAATCTATGATTAGCCCCTTTTTTTGCGTAATTTTGGACGGTAAACGTCCATTAGCGTAGAAAAAAATTTAATTATTAGGTGTCAAATTCAGCCAACATTGACGTGATGCGTTTATCCTTTTGACGCCACAGCTGCTCAACCCAAGCAAACATTTGCTCTTTGGTAGCCCCGTCGTTCTCGTAACCGCCGTTTTGGAGACTAGCAAATAGCTCGTCAGGGATTTCGATATGTCTGACATCGACACCTAAGCGCTTGATATTGCCTTGCCACAGCTCGCCATAAGTTGGTATGCCATCAGGATAGACGATGGTCATATCTAAGATACCATCGATCTCATTCCCCAAAGCATTGATCGCTAGCGCTAGACCACCGGCCCGCGGTTTAAGCAGATGGGTGTAGGGCGATTGCTGTGCATCACGCTTTTTTGGGGTGAAGCGCGTACCTTCTAGATAGTTGAGTAAGGTAAAAGGCTTATCTTTTAATAGCGCGCAAGCACGTTTGGCCTCGATGATATCTTTGCCCGCTAGTGCAGGGTTTTTGGTCACTGCTTGCTTAGAGTGGCGGCGCATCATGGGGAAGTCTAAAAAGTAAAAGGTCTGACCGACGATAGGGATATATATCAGCTCAAACTTAGTAAAAAACCGCGTCAAAGGCAGACGATCGCGGCTGATATATTGTACGATGCTAGTATCGACCCACGATTGATGGTTGCTGACCAGTAAGTATTTACCATGGACATCGACATCATCAGGCAGACTAACGCGCCAGTCTTTTTTAGGTAAGATAGTATCGATCAAAGTGTTATTACTATTGATCCAATAGTTAGCAATTTTTATCACGGTTTTATCAGCGATATCAGCGCCAGTAATGATTTTGGTGGCGCCCATTAGCCAGATAGGGATACTTCCAGCGAAACTATTACCAACAATGACCCCTGTCGCTGTCGCTAATGATACCGCTTTGCCAAGCTTTGGCGTACGCTCATGCATTTTTTGAAAAAGTGAGTTTAATCGCATAGCAAACCTTTCCTTTAGATTTTCTATTATTAATGGCTGTAACATTACGACACAATTTTAGCAGAAATATGGTGCAGGGTAGTCAGACTAGCGTGACTGGTGGTAACAAAGGGCTGCGGTGCGCTAAAATTGATAAGAACAACTTGATGCCTAATAACAAAGGATGATGACTACTCATTTTTAGCGATAGCTTTAAGTGGATAAAAGTGTTTAGAATAAAGTAACGGACTTAGCTCATACTCTTTAAGAGCCAACACAGTAAAGGATGACACTATGACGAACGATCTAAATAACCAAATAGCTGCGAATGTAAAAGATAACGTCAGCGCCGCAGAGTGGCAGATGCGCGTTGATTTGGCCGCTTGCTATCGGCTGATTGCTCTATACGGTTGGGATGATTTGGTCTTTACTCATATCTCAGCGCGCGTGCCCGATAGCGATGATGCGTTTTTGATCAACCCTTATGGTTTGTTATTTGAAGAGATTACCGCCTCAAACCTAGTTAAAGTCAATCAAGCCGGCGAAAAGATCGACGCATCTGCTTATGATATCAATCCGGCAGGCTTTACCATTCATAGCGCCGTCCATGAGGCGCGTAGCGATGCTCATTGCGTGATACATCTGCATACGAGCGATGGGGTGGCGGTGTCTACTCAGCAGCAAGGCCTGCTACCTATCTCGCAGCAATCGCTATTCCCCTTATCAAACTTGGCTTATCACGACTATGAAGGGGTAGCGCTAAACCCGGATGAAAAAGTACGTCTGGTCGCCGATCTAGCGGATGCAAACTTTATGATCCTACGTAATCATGGCCTGCTGACTTGCGCCCATACCGTGGCCGATGCTTTTCTTTTTATGTATATCATGCAAAGAGCTTGCGAGGTACAAATCAAAGCGCAAAGCGGCGGTCGTGAGCTGACTATGATAGCGCCGCAGATCCTAGCCGGTATTCAGGCTGCCTCAGCAGAGGTAACCAAAGGCGCTGGCGGAGATATCGCTTGGCCGGCACTACTGCGTAAGCTACGTCGCACCGATCCGTCTTTTGCGGAGTAGCTGATGATTACTCTGCAGCAGTGGCGACAACAAGGGCAGCTTGAGTCAATCAATGGACAGCAAATCTTTACTCGCACAGGCGGTGATAGCAGTGCCCCAGCGCTAGTGTTAATCCATGGTTATCCGAGCGCCAGCTGGGACTGGGAGGGAATGTGGCAGGCGCTGACCCAGCGCTATTATGTGATTACGCTCGATATGTTAGGTTTTGGGTTTTCTGCCAAGCCTAAAAACGCGCGTTACTTGATAACAGAGCAGGCGGATATTTTTGAGCAGTATTTACTTAATCTCAAAATCACCGAGTATCACATTTTAGCTCACGATTATGGCGATACGGTAGCGCAAGAGCTGCTAGCTAGGCTGCGTGACGGTAGTGCAAAACAGCGTATCGCTAGTGTGTGCCTGCTCAATGGTGGTCTGTTCCCGGAAGCGCATAAGCCAGTGTTAATCCAAAAATTGCTACTCTCGCCTTTAGGACCCTTAGTCTCAAAGCTTATCACTAAGCCCAAATTTGCGGATAATCTACGGCGCATCTTTGGCCCAAATACGCCGCCAACCCCTGAGGTTATCGACAGCCTATGGCAACTGCTCAATCATAATAAAGGTCTTGCGGTGATGTATAAACTCATTGACTATATGCCGCAACGTCAGCAGCACCGCAAGCGTTGGGTCGAGGCTATTATTGAGAGTAGCGTACCGGTCAAGCTCATTAATGGCCTTAAAGATCCCATCTCAGGCCAGCATATGGTCGAGCGTTATCGGCAGTTAATTCCTAATGCCAATGTCACTGAGTTATTAGCATTAGGTCATTATCCGCAGCTTGAAGAGGCTGAGGCGGTGACGACAGCTTATTTACAGTTTAGAGAAAGTATAAATTAATGAGGATTTACTATTAAAAAGACATAACGACTAAAAAGGACTCACTATGAAACGCGCCGCCCAATTACAGCCTCTATCTCGCCAACATCACTTGGGTCTCAATATATCTCGCCATGCAAAAGAGTGCCCTGACAAACCTGAAGACATCAGTAAACATTGGCACAATCTCACTGCTTATCTTAATGATTTGCAAAGTCATTTTGAGATTGAAGATCATCTCATCGCCACTGCGCTACTGCCTTATAGTATCAGTCAGCCCGAAGTGGCCTCAGCGCTCACGACGCTCGACGAACAGCATAAGTCTCTACATGCTTTGATGGTTCAAACCCAAAACCCTGCAAACTCTCAAAGCCAGAATATCAGCGTCACCCAAGTCCAAAAACTCGCTACTTTGCTATACGACCATATTCGTTTTGAAGAGCGCGAACTGTTTCCTATTGCTGAGCGCTATCTGACAACAGCGGAATTAGATGCTATTTATACCGCCAGTCCTGATAGCGTCACACGCCCAGATGAGAGCCGTTAAATCATAAAAGCTGTTTAGATAAAGAGTCAAAACTATCGTTGAACTGGCAGATAACCGGCGTCAGCGAAGTACTGTTGGCCAGCACTGGATTGCAGATAATGGGAGAAGTCAGTAGCGATAGGGCGCTTATTGAGCACTATGCCGTCTTGTAATATCGGCGGATAAGATGTCGGCGCTAAGGTATAGAACTGTTCAGGCTTAGCTTTGCTCGCGATCAGCTGAGCTTGCGCCACAAACCCATAATCGACACTGCCAGTATGCGCATATTGAAAGGCCTGGCCGATATTCTCAGCTTGTATTAGGCGTTTTTGTTCGAGCATAGCGTCGTAAATATTTTGGCTTTGCAGATAAGCTCTGGCAGAGTCGCCGTAAGGCGCTAGCTGCGGGTTGGCAATGGTGACCTTAGCAGATTTCGCTGTCAATAATTTATTGAGGGTAGCCGGATTAAGCTCGCTTAGAGAATGAACAACGCTATAGAGCGCTAGCTGACCTTGAGTGTAAGTGAATGGCTGAGTGCTATTTTGGCCAGTCGCCTTATCAATCGCTAGTGCTTCTGCGGCTAGTTTGGTAGGAAACTCTTGGTTAGCAGATAAAAATAGATCGTATGGCGCGCCTGAAGTGATTTGCGCATAGAGCTTACCTGAGGAGGCATAAGTGACCTCGATTTCTTGAGCTGGCAGATTATTATCGACTTTATAGCCTGCAATGACTTTAGGCAAGACGTCCGATAAGTTGGCAGCAGCAGCGATTCGTAACGATTGAGTCGACTCAGGGTTATCTATAGTGCTGTCTTTACCACAAGCCGTGAGCGTAACTGCTAAGCAGAGTACCGTTATTACTATTGTTTTCATTGTCACTCTATCTTCTGATTATCCAATCGCAAGTGTACCTAACAGCCTTGATTTTTGAAAACCCTATTTATTTTGTAATAGATTAACCGTAGCATCTAATTGATTATGGTAATAATAATAATTATCATTTATAATGCCTTCTTGTTGAGGTTATTCTTATAACTGGCCTATAAAATATCACGAAATGAGCACTGTTAACTTAGCGAATTGATGGCTGCTGTTGCTCTGATTTCTCGCAAAACTCTCATCTTAACGTCACTGATACTTATAAGCCTTACATAACTTATAAAGCATAAGATGAATCACTCAAATACTATTTGATAAATCGTTATGACTGAAAAAACCAATAAAAAAACTTTTCCAAACCTTTATACAGGGACATTTATCGCTGTAATTGCGCTTCATGCTATTACAGGATGGGCACTTGCCAATGTAAAAACACCAGAAGTAGCTATCCCTGAGCTTGTAGAAGCACCGCCATTGGAAATTGAAATCATTAAACCTATTATCGAAAAACCTGAGGTTGTAGAGGTTCAGCCGCAAGCTGAACCAGTCATTGAACCAATCCCCGAGCCAAAAGCTGAACCAAAGTCTGAGCCAGTATCTACTGTAGCGCTGCGACCTGAGCCGGTACCGCAGGTTGAACCTGAAACCAAACCAGAACCTAAACCAAAAAGTAAAAAACCACTAAATACACAGCAACCTAAGCAAGAAGTGCAAGACAAAAGAGTAGTAGAACAAGAACGGCAGGCAATACTAAACGCGCAAAAACAAGCAGAACTCAAAGCCCAAGAAAGCGCAAGACTACAAGCGCAAGAACAAGAACGACTAGAAGCGCAAGAGCAAGCACGATTAAACGCGCAGGAAGAAGCGAGAATCAAAGCAGAAGAAGATAGGCGCAAGGCCGCCGAACAAGCGAGAATCAAAGCAGAGGAAGCAGCCAAGCGCAAAGCTGCAGAACAAGCAGCAAATAGTGAGCCTGTGAGTTTTACAGCGACTAGTGCCGATTGGGCGTCTACTCCACGCTTTAGTTTCCCTAACGATGCACGAGCTAAGCGTAGGACGCGTCCTGGTCAAAAGCTAGAAGTGGTATTGAGACTACGAGTAAATAAACAAGGCGCTATCGAAAGTGTTAACGTTGCCAAGTCGTCGGGTAATCCGTCAGTGGATCAAGCAGCGCAGCAGCAAGTGAGTCAAGGTAGGTTTAACCCTTTTAAGAAAAACGGCGCCGCTGTAGTCGGTAATGTCACTCTACCTATCGTCTATGAAGTACCGAGATAACGACACAATAGATTACAGCAAAAGACTTTACTTACCGTTTAAATATTAAGTATCAAAAACAAAGTATCAAAAACAATAAGGAGTCTACAATGGACTTTGCAAGCTACTGGCAATACAGCGATATGGTGACAAGAACTTTGTTTTTCTTGCTGTTAGCATTATCGGTACTCTCTTGGGTGACAGGTATTATCCGTATTATCCAAAGCCGAAAATTAGCAGCGACGGTTGCCGACGACTTAGCGCAGCAGATTCAGGCTAGCCGTGCTGAATTGGCAGCATCTGATAGTGCAAATCAGCGCTTAGTCACTGAGCAAACCCTGCTCAAACATATTGGCCGCTACCGTTTTGCCAGTGAGCGCGGATTACCAATCTTGGGCACCACGGCTGCCATCGCGCCGTTTATCGGGCTGTTTGGTACAGTGTGGGGTATCTTTCATGCCTTGCATAATATTGGTACAACCGGGCAGGCAGGTCTAGCACAAGTGGCAGGGCCAGTAGGGGAAGCCTTGATTATGACCGGTTTAGGTATCGCCGTTGCTATTCCAGCCGTGGTGTTTTATAACCTAGCTATCCGTATCAATCGCCGGGTGATGTACCATGCCAATGACAAAGCTCATGATCTACTAGCGCAGTCTACCCGCGATGCGCTACCAAAGACAGAGTCTACTCAAAGAGCTGTGACCAGTGAACGGGTTGACGCAACGACTTCTAATCACCAAGCACAGCCTCAATATCAACATTCAGTCAGCTCGCAATCAAAGGCGTCATCCTAGACTTGTATAAGTATTGACATAGGTACTGGCATAGACACTGAGAATAACAGATCTAAGAAGACAACTGAGAATAAGAGACAACTATGGCTTTTCAATTAGGTGATGATGACACGCAAAGTATGAATGAGATGAACCTCATTCCACTTATCGATGTCATGCTGGTATTGATGATTATCTTCTTATTAACAGCGACGGTACTTAATCCGACCGTACCGCTTAATCTGCCGCAGACCAGTGCTGAGATCAATGAGCCGCCAGTCGATCCCATTCAAATCAGTATTGATAAAGACGCAGGCCTATTTTGGGATGACAAGGCAATTAGTATGGATGAGCTTGAGACGCGTCTGCAGCAACAAGGGGTAAGCGGCAAAGATCCCTCTATTCAGCTGCGCGCCGATAAAGACAGCCGCTATGACAATGTCGCGCAAGTGCTTGCGGCAGCGAGCGGGGCAGGACTGACTAAGATTGCTTTTGTTAATGAGTAGTCAGTCTAAATAATACTGAAAAATAATAATAATAATAAGTACGATTAGCACTTTTCTCCAGACCCTACTAGTGACATAGCTAGTAGGGTTTTTTGTTGCCGAATAACTTTAGGCTCTAAAATTTATATATAATAATGATTATCATTTACAAATGAGAGTCTTTATTATATATTCTATCTGCTTTGTTACTCTATGTAGAGACAATAACGACTTATTAGTATCTCTATAGCCGCTATTTCCCTTTTCAAAACCAAATGAAGAGCCTTTTATGCCTAAACATCCTCACAAGAAACCTTTAGTCAAAGCGATACAGCTTAGTTTTTTAATGGGTATAAGTTATCAAGCTTATGCTGCGACTGACCTTATTGATATAAGTGATAACATTAGTGAACCTGAAACATCGACTCAAACCAATATGCCCAGTACCACACTAGAGGCGATCACCGTGCACGCAGATAGTTACCGTACGACCGGTACTAAGACTATGCTTGACCCTGATGATGCGCCAGTAACTTATACTCGTATCGATCAGGAGTTATTGCAAGAGCGGCAAGCTGACTCTGTTAATGCCGCGCTGCGTTATGAGCCTGGAGTAACTAGTGAAAGCCGAGGCACGGTGACGATATTTGATGAGTATAATATTAGAGGCTTTCAAACATATTCTAACTTTTATGATGGATTAAGGCTGCCGTATGACGGGACGTGGAACTTGATGCCGCAAGTTGATATTTATGCTACCGAGGCGGTAGAAGTCGTTAAAGGCTCAGCGTCCTCTTTGTATGGTTATGCTTCTGCCGGCGGTATTGTCAATCAAATCGCCAAAACTCCCCAGAGCACGGCTGCAAATGAAGTCAAATTGCGCGTCGGTAATCAAGACTTAAGGGAGCTGGCGCTAGATAGCACTGGACCACTAGCGAATAACCTAAACTATCGTATTGTAGCATTGGGGCGTAAAAAAGACGGTCAAATGCAGACCACTGAAGAGGAGCGTTTATTAATAAATCCTTCTATCGAGTGGCAAGCGAGCGATGATATCTCAGTATTAGCAAGTGTTTATTATCAAGACGATCCAAAAATGGTGCCATCGACGCCATTGCCAGCATTAGGTACTAACTATCGTGCAAGCTATGGCAAGCTAGATAGCGATGCTTATGCAGGAGACAACTGGGTAGCGTTTAGTAAAGAAGTGCTCATGCCAAGCCTAACCGTCAACTGGGATGTCAGCGATAATTTACAGTTTAAGCATGTTCAGCGTTTTACCGACTCTGAAGCCAAGCAGCGTAATATTTATAATAGAGGATTGGCTGCTGACACAGATAATATATTGATCCGTGATGCTTATACTACCAATGAGGAAATGAGCAACTGGTCGACTGACAATCAGCTCGCTTATCAGACTAGCCTTGGTGAGACTGAGCATAATCTGCTATTTGGTATCGACTATCAAACGACTGATAGCGAGGCACTCTACTATGATGCTGGAGTAGAGGGCACACCAACACTTGATTTGGGCCAACCTAATTTTGATCTGATTGATCCAAATACGCTACCTTTAGAGAACTACCGCCAATCTGATGATATCGATCTGCGCCAGCTTGGTTTTTATATACAAGACGAGATGCAGTGGCAAGATTTGACGGTGGTGGCAGGTCTGCGTCATGATGATTTCAAGAGTGAGAATAGACAAATAAAAGCCAGTCTAGGTGAAGTGTACAGTGATGAGACGATAATAAATGATGCCAATGAGACTAGTGGACGTATTGCGGCTATCTATAACTTTGCTAACGGTTTCTCACCTTATGCCAGCTACTCGCAGTCGTTTCAGCCGGTAACGGGCAGCAACTTTATTACCGGTGAAGCATTTGAGCCTACCAAAGCCGACCAAGTAGAGGTGGGACTAAAATACCTCTCATCTGATAATGCGACGCAGGCGGCGCTCGCCATATTCGATATCACGCAAGAAAACGTGGTCGTCAGTGACTTTGTCAATTATCTGAATCAAACTCAGACGGGAGAAATTGGCTCGCAAGGCTTCGAGATATCAGCCAATCACCTGGTTAATGACTGGATGGATATCGCAGCAAGCTACAGCTATACCGATGCTGAGATCAAAAAGGATGTAATTAACCCTGAGACTGTAGGTAATATGCCGGCGCAAATTGCTAAGCATAAAGCGACGCTATGGGCAGATTTTTATCCTAGTGAGAAGCTAACGCTCAATGCAGGCGTGCGTTATCAAGACGGTATGCAAATAGACCGGCTCAATACAGATGAGCTGCCAAGTGTGACTTTAGTGGATATAGGCGGTAGATATCAGCTCAATCCAACGTGGTCTCTAGGCGCGAATGTCAGTAATTTATTTGATAAAACCTACGTCGGTAATTGCTTTGATGTAAACAATTGCTGGATGGGGCCTGAACGTGAAATAAGTGTGAGTGCGACGGCTAAATTTTAAACTCTAAGTTTCAATATTTTGTTGCTGCTACTAATAATAAACCCTGCTGTATAAATAGCAGGGTTTTGTTGCTTTACGAATCATAAAAATAAAATCGTTAAAAAAATGTCTCTTAATCATGACGCCAATAAACTTTTACTACCATATCACTACGCTCTAAATTCAGTCTGTCTTTGAGCAGTTTGCGCAAGGCTTTGGCGGTTCCTGCTTCTAAAGCGCCCCAAACCTTATCAATACTTAGAGGCTGCTTGACTAAATAAGCGCCGAGATTATTATCGATAAGCGTTGCCAAATCAGCACCAGCATTAACTTGATTAGTAACTAAAGGCACAAGGGTAAAATCGCTTTTAACTTCATCAAAATAAGCTTGGTCACCTGCGTCTTGAGTGATACAAAGTACCAGCGGCGGCAATGGATTTTCCCAAAGCTCAAGCAGGCGCGCCACTGTCGGTATTGAAGTTTCATCGGCAATAAGTAACGCTTGTCCGTCTTGCAAATGCTCAATCTTTTCGGGGACTTCGCGCTTTATCAATACGGTATCGCCCGCTTGTAGCGACTCCGCCCAAAGTCCACCTGAGGTGTCGCCATGCAAAAACACATCGACCCACGCGTGTCTATCTGTATCGGTCTGCCATGCTTTTCTAAGCGTGTAATAGCAGTGTGGCCGCGGAGTCTTTATATTATCTCTCTTCTGACTATCTTGAATATTGTGCTCTAAATCAAACAAGTAAGCATAGCCTGGCTCATTAATGGGCATAGGGCTTGAATTGGATTGGTTAACGGCAGCAGTGTCAGTATCGTTATCAGTGTTTTGAGAAGTGCTGGAGTCAGGAAGGCTAAGCTCAAGGCGAAGCATGTTTTTGCTGACCATAGTGTTGCTGCGTACGCTAAACGCCTGCTTGGTCAGCTTAATGGTTTTTTT
This sequence comes from Psychrobacter sp. 1Y11, assembly GCF_052259045.1. Lineage (NCBI taxonomy): Bacteria > Pseudomonadati > Pseudomonadota > Gammaproteobacteria > Moraxellales > Moraxellaceae > Psychrobacter > Psychrobacter sp. 1Y11. The sequence goes on along the minus strand of NZ_JBQQER010000018.1, from coordinate 18,817 downwards.
GCCGAGCTTTTTATCGACTCTTTGTTTGAGCAAAATATACTGAGTTTGTAAGTCCTCAAGCTGGGTAATAGAGGTGGTGAACGGAATAAAGAGCAGCTGATTCTGCGAAGATTGCTCCTGTGATTTAGTAGAGCGATTTTCTAAAGGTTTAGGTTGAGCTTGTAGAGCGAAGCCTTCGGCATAAATAGCGCTTAGCTGTAAGTCCAACTTATCAAGCTCAGCTTTGGAGTGGTCAGTAACAACACTAGCAAAAGCAATGAGCTCATCGAGATGCTCTTCGTTAAGATGAGTGATGATATCAGTCAGTTCAGGCACTTGTATCGGGGTGTACGGCTCTTGATAAGAACGGTTGTCTTTAGAGGCTGCAGAGGAATTAACCATAAAATACTCGCGTATAAAAATTACCAGTACGTTAATGATAATTGTTTTTGTTCGCATTTACGAGTAAAATCGGTTTTTATTGGTTTTGATGATGACTTTAAATAACCAAGCTAAATAACCAAGCTAAATAACCAAGCTAAATAACCAAGCTAAATAACCAAGCTGAGCAAACCTAGATAGGTATTATATTTTTCATTTATAACGAGTGCTTCTATGTTACGTGCTAATAATCTGACCATCAATCGCCAAGGCAATACTTTACTTGATAATGTGGAGTGCGAGATTGCCACCAAACAACTGGTTGCGCTAGTGGGGCATAACGGTTCGGGCAAGTCGACTTTGATTAAAGCCTTGGCAGGTGAGATGACAAGTAGCAGTGGAAGCGTGACCTTAGATGAACGTTCTATTAGCGATTACGGCAGTAAGGAGCTGGCGCAGCATATGGCTTATTTGCCGCAGCAACTGCCTGAAGCCGCTGGGTTTACGGTACGCGAGCTGGTGATGCTAGGACGTTATCCGCATCAAAAGTGGCTGCAAAAGCCAAACCAAGAAGATAAAGAGAAAGTAGCAGAGGCGCTAAGAGTCACCCAGACCGAAGCATTTGCTGATCGGATTACCGCGACCTTATCAGGGGGCGAGCGGGCACGGGCGTGGTTGGCAATGTGTTTAGCGCAAGATAGCCGCTACCTATTGCTCGATGAGCCGTTAGCGGCGCTCGATATGCACTATCAGCTTGAGGTTATTCAACTGATTCGGCGTCTAGTCGATGAGCAGGGTCTAGGCGTGGTCATTATCGTGCACGATATTAATCTCGCGGCGCAGTATGCCGACCGTATTATTGCCCTTAAAAGCAGCCGCGTTTGCCATAAAGGTGATATTGCCAGCACCATGCAACCTGATATTTTACGCAATATATTCAATGTCGAGATGCAACTGCTTAATCACCCTATTACTGGGCAGCCAGTTGCAGTGGCTTAAGTTTTATACGTTTTGCCTTTTATCTATCGCACTTATTTCTTCTGAACCCCTAATTAGATAGGCTGTTATGTTCTCTATTCTGCACGCTTCTCGACATACCAAACCTGCTAAACCCCTCCTAAAGCCTTGGTCTCTCCTAGTAGCTCTAGCCTTCAGCACCATGCTAAGCGCCTGTAATAATCAAGCACCAGAGCAAAACACTAAAATAACGGTGCAAACACAAACGTCTTTAGCAAGTAATAGCCCTAAAATAAATATTGCCTCACCTGACTGGGGTAATGCCGCCACCTTAATAGCGATGGGTTATGCGCCTATTGCCACCGGTGATGTCAGAACCTGGCACAGATGGGTCGGCACACCTGGGCTACCGCCTACTATTACTGATTTAGGTATTCGTTACATGCCCAATGCCGAGCTGGTCGCGCAGCTGCCCGTAGACCTAGTAGTGGATAATTTTTTTTATGAGCACGCGCGCAACCTGTATGGCGATGTGCCAGCTGAGTCTGTTATGTCTGCTGCGAAAGGTGATACCGCCGTTTGGGAAGATTATACCGAGCCGACACGCAAGCTTGGCGCGCTGATTGAAGATCCGCAGTTAGCTGAGGATTATATTGTCAAAAGTCGCCAAGATATCGCAGCTGCCAGTGAGCAATTACAGCGGCGCTATCCCGAGTTCAAAAAGTTTGCAGTGGTGCAGTTTGCCGATGCCAATAACCTGCGCATGTATGTCGCCAACAGTCTGTTTGAACCGGCGCTTGCGCAAATGGACAAAGAGCTTGTGGTGTTAGGCGAAGGCAATCAATGGGGATTTGTGCCGCTACGTATGGGGGATTTGGCGCAATTAGATGACGAGGTTTGCTTGTTAATCGTTGATCCCTTAAGTCCGATAACGCGGGCTGAGATTGAAGATAGCTTGATTTGGCAGCGTTTGGGCTACGGCGATACCCGCTGCATGGGTGAGCTACCGCCGGTATGGATATATGGCGGGATGTCGTCGCTGGTGAGCTTAGCGGATAATCTGGCAAACGTAACATTAAACGGCGGGGCTGCATCATGAATAGAACAACGTCGTGGCGGCTCTGGGTCGCACTTGCCCTACTTATGGTTTTATCCTTATGGAGTAGCTGGACACTTATAGCGCAGGAGTGGACGCGGCCGATTGCTGATTTATTTATCCCAAGCTTGCAGCTTGATATTGCTAGTATGGCGACCCAGCTGCACCTTGTTGCCACCAGTGTTGTGGCGCTATTGGCGGGCGGGCTGTTAGGCGTTGTCAGTATTTTGCTACAGCAATTGGTCAAAAACCCTTTAGCCTCTGACACCACCTTAGGCGTCGGTGTAGGAGCGCAATTAGCAATGCTGATTGTGACGCTATTTGTGCCCAGCCTTGCCATTTATGGTGGAGTTTACGTCGCCTTTGCCGGGGCGCTGATCAGTATGGGGTTAGTTTTTGCTTTAGCGGCGCCTAGCCGCTTTAACCCGCTGATTTTGATATTGGCAGGGCTCGTGGTCAATATCTTGCTTGCCGCTGTAGCGAACGTACTGGTGTTATTTTTTGCCGCAAGGAGCAACGGGATTTTGTCGTGGGCGGCCGGATTTTTGGCACAAAACAGCTGGCATACCAGTACTGTATTGGCTATCACTGCCGCCGTGATGGCGCTGGTGTGTCTGCCATTATTAAAGCCGCTAACGCTTATGAGCTTAGATGATGGACAAGCCAGACGTTTGGGTTTACCGATTAATGGCATTCGCGCGTTAGTGGTACTGGTTGTGGCAATAGTGACCGCCTTGGTGATTAGTGAAGTGGGGCTGATTAGCTTTATTGGCCTTGGTGCGGCAAGTCTTGTCAATGCACTGGGTATATCGTCAATCGCTAAGCGTTTAATTGCCGCCTTTGGTCTAGGGGCGCTACTATTATGGCTCACCAGTAATGTGTCTTTGCTGCTTGAGCCGATATTTAATATGCAAATTCCAGCGGGCGCGATGACGGGTATATTGGGCGCGCCCTTGATTATCTGGTTGATACTGCGTCAGCGCCACGAGCGTATAGAGACGGTGACACCGATGCTCGCAGGTGCGCGCAAACCAGTGGCTTATGGGCGCTGGGCAGCAGGTGTGGCTATTATCATCATGCTAGCATGCCTTTTCGTGCAAGATATCAGCGGCTGGGGGCTGAGCACCGATTGGGCACTAACTGCGCAACACCGCCTTCCGCGTAGCTTAAGCGCGGCGGCAACGGGTCTGATGTTGGCTGTCGCAGGCGTCCTGTTACAAACGTTGACGCGTAACCCAATGGCAAGTCCTGAAGTACTCGGGGTCAGCTCGGGGGCGGCGCTCGGCGTTATCTTAGGGTTTTTACTCTTACCTATGCTTGGAGTAGCGGCGGGCGCAGGCACGTTACTGCTTTCAGGATTGTCAGGAGCGATAGCGGTGCTACTCCTCGTGATTTGGCTGGCGCGCAAGGTCAGCTCCGGCTATCTACTGCTCGTTGGTATCGGTATTGCGGCGATGATGGACGGGGTTATGCATATGGTTAAGCTTTCCGGGGACCCGCGTCTGGAAGCAATGCTCAGCTGGTTATCAGGCACGACTTATAGCGCCCAACCGAGTACCGTTTGGTATCTGATTGCTATTGCGCTGATTTTATTTGCCTTCAGTTTGCTGATTATTAAGCCGTTACGCGTATTAGGCCTTGGCACAGGCGTCGCTCGTAATCTCGGCGTCGCGGTGACGCCTGTGACTCTTGCGCTACTGGTACTGGTGGCCGCGCTGAGTACCGCCAGCACCCTAGCAGTCGGACCGCTGAGTTTCATTGGCCTGATGGTACCACATTTAGCAACGTCGCTTGGCGCGGTAAAGCTTGAGCGCCAACTGCCGCTAGCGGCTCTATTAGGCGCTGGGGTAATGGTGATAGCCGACTGGATTGGCCGCTATGTTATCTTCCCTTATGAGCTACCTGCAGGTACGGTGGCTGCCATCATTGGCGGCGCGTATTTTTTATGGCTGATTCGTAAAGTGCCTGCTAGTCACTAGTAGGCAATTAATACCCCTGTACTTTTATAGTTGCCCGTTGTTTTTAAGTGGTTCTTAGGAGTGATTTTTTGTCTTATCCTTCTGCAAAGTCTCTATCTGTGCATGCCAATGACGCCTCTGAGCTTACCTTGTGGCAATTGCTATGGCGTCAACAGCGTAAAGCATTATTAACCGTAGTGGCCCTTAACTTGTTGACAGCCGCTGTTGGCATTGGCGTGATTGCTTTTATCAATAGCTACTTTTTAGCCGCTAATCCTGATACAAGCGCTTTAGTAGCCGGAGTGTCAGGCTTTGATGACCGCGCTTGGATGTATACGTCCGCTTTTTTTGCTTTGATAATTTTGCAATTACTGACTACCTTTATCTCTCAGTTCGCTTTGACCAAACTGGGTCATCGCTTTGTGTATAATTTGCGTCGTCAATTGCTCAAGCGTATTTTAGATACCGATCATGCCCAGCTTGAGAAAGTAGGTAGCGCTAAATTGCTCGCCAGTTTGTCGGATGATATCTTGAACATCACTAGCGCTTTTGTACGCTTGCCGCAACTGGTACAAGGCACAGTATTAACATTAGCGGCTATCGTTTACTTATCTTGGATGTCCATTCCGTTGACCATCGTTATGCTGCTATGGCTGACGTTTGTTATTGTGGTCGGCATGCTATTGGTTAATAGGGTCTATGCAAACTTATTACAGATTCGTGGTTTGCAAGATGATCTATACCAAGATTATGAAACGGCCATATATGGGCATAAAGAGCTCATGCTCAATCGTCATCGCAGTCGTCAGTTTTATGAGACAAAGTTCAATCGTCATGCTGATGACTATCGTCAAAAAATTGTTTTATCCGATACCTACCATCTGTCGGCACTGAATTGGTCAAACATTATGATGTTTGCCGCGATAGGTATTTTATTTATATTGGCGACTGCCTTTAATTGGGCCAATCAAGCTACCGTCACCTCATTCGCATTAACCTTATTATTTATTCAATCGCCTCTACTAGCAGCAGTTGGCGCTTATCCGACGTTACAGACGGCCAGTGTCGCACTTAATAAAATTGTCTCCCTAAATTTGGCAGTATATCGGGCTGATTTTGCTACCAGCGATATGGATAGGCTGTCAAATTGGCAACGTATCGAGTTGAAAAGGATTGGGTATCATTATCCTACTGCTGAATCTGCTACAGCAGAGAATAATCCAATTGTTGGCAGTAATATTAATGACGAAACAAGAGTGCTTAACGCTGATAAGTCTGATTATGTCGCGCAGGGATTTGGTCTCTATGATATTAACTTGACTTTAAACCGCGGCGAGGTGGTGTTTTTGATCGGTGCTAATGGCAGTGGTAAATCGACCTTAGCCAAATTACTAGTAGGCTTGTATCAACCTAATAAAGGTCAAGTCCTGCTCGATGGACAAGTATTGACAGAGGATGATTATAACGACTATCAGCAGCACTTTGCCGCCATCTTTGGTGATGGCTATTTATTTGACTGGCTACAAGGAAGAGGGGATAGCTTGCCTGATAACGCTGTGGTTGAGGATTGGTTAGCACGACTGCAGCTTACTGATAAGCTCTCGATTATAGAAGGGAGGTTGTCAACTACTAACCTGTCGCAAGGACAGCGCAAAAGACTGGCCTTGTTACTTGTCATCGCAGAAAGTAAGCCCATCCTTCTACTTGATGAGTGGGCAGCAGACCAAGATCCTGTCTATCGTCAAACCTTTTATGAAGAGCTGATTCCAAGACTTAAGCAAATGGGCAAGACCTTGTTTATTATTAGCCACGATGATCGCTACTTTAAGCATGCTGATCGTTTACTACAAATGCATAATGGCAAGCTTGTTGAACTCGATAGCAATGAGCGTCTGCACGCCAGCCAAGATGCAGTAGCGCATCTGCATTCACTATAGTTTAATCGTAGTGAAGAAATGAGCCAAAAGAAAACTAACCAAGATTATAATTTGGAGTAAATAAATATAGAAATGTAAATAATTATCATTTACAATATCATTCACAAAAATAGTACGATCTGTATCAGAACCTAAATAAAGCCTATTCCACTATTATTTGACGAAGTGAACTCCTATGCAACACCATTATCCCCTAGCTTTATCCTTGCTTACACTTTGTATCAGTCAACAACTCTATGCTGCACAGGTTGATGTTAATGCTTCAACACCAAATACTTTAGCCACAGAATCTGTAAACGCTACCGTCGTTGATGAGCCAAGCGTCACTTTAGATACTATTACAGTCAGTGCCAACGCCAAAACAGGAACCGCTTTGGCACAAAAAATTAGCGAGATGCCAGCGGTCACGCAAGTGATTCGTGAAAAAGAGATTGAGAGACAGGCTACGGGGGATCGTACCCTTGGTGATATTTTAGCGCAGCTCGTACCAAGCTTAGGCGTTAGTAGTGGTTCAACCAGTAATTATGGCACAACGATGCATGGTCGTCCGGTACAGTTTTTACTCAACGGAGTACCACTATCAGGGTCGCGCAGCTTATCACGTGAGCTTAATAGTATTGATCCCGCTCAGCTTGAGCGGGTAGAGGTGCTCTCAGGAGCGACAAGTATTTATGGTGCGGGCGCGGCAGGCGGGCTTATCAATCTAGTAACCAAATCTATGCTGGGCTATGGACCGCTGAGACAAACGCGTATCGGCGCGAGCGCCAGTCGTGAATTTGAGTCCGACTCGCTTGGCTATCATGTTGGACAAACCTTAGGTTATGGCGGCGAGCGGGTTTATGGGCGCTTAGATGTGGACTCTGATAGTAAAGGCGGTAAGTTTGATAGCCATAATCGCCGTATCAGCCCTGATGTCAACCAAACCGACCAGCAAGATACTGAGGCCATGAGTGTCAATGCCAGCTTAGGTATGGCGCTGACGGATACACAAACCGTTGATCTAGCCGTTACTTACTATAACGATGAGCAAGATACTGACTATGGTCCAGACTACGGTAGTAATTTGCAAGTTTTGCTTGCGCCAAATGCTGCGCCGCCATCACTACGAGCCATTGATGGCGCTGATATCCAGCACGAGCCTTATACCACCAAGACCTCAGTGAATCTAAATTATAATAACAGTGATGTTTTAGGCTCAAATCTGAGCATTACCGGCTACTACCGCGATGAAAAGGGACGCTTTTATCCTTCAGGCAAAGATTTTACCGATCAAGCGGGCGAAGTCTGGGTGGCTAATGGTCTTACCGATGAGAGTACGCTAAGACAATTACTGGGCGGGGCAGTCGTTGTTACCCAGTCAGAAGCGGATATCGAGGTGATGGGGCTGCGCGCGGCGATGCAAACCGAAGCAGAGATTAAAGGCAAGCAAACCCTATTTAGTTATGGCGCTGATTTTGAGCGTGAAGAGAGCGAGCAAACCTACTACGGGCAGGATTTAAATACATTTATCGCTAGTAATGGTCTTACTTCACGTAACAGCGGCACCACTTATAACGGTGGGCCGGAAACCACTATCGATAAGTGGGGCGTGTTTGCTAATGCTGATGTCGATGTGACTGATAAATGGCATGCTAGCGCCGGCGTGCGTTATCAAAAGCTTAGAGCCGATACTGATGGGTTTATACCTATTTATGAGCAGCTACTAGAGGACTATTTTAATGATCCGCGCATCAGCCCAGTAGGCGATGCTTACGGTATTGACTATCAAGCTGGCCGCGTAGAAGATGGCGATACTGACCACGATAAAACCCTATTTAACCTTGGTACCAGCTATCAGCTTACGCCAAACGACCAAGTATTTGCTAATTTCTCGCAAGGTTTTACCACTGCTGATATTCAACGCGCGCTACGGGATGTACGCGCAGGATTTGTGGTAGATTCGGATAACGTGCAACCGATTGAGATTAATAACTACGAGCTGGGCTGGCAAGGTAAGCGCGGCGATACTGCCGGAAAGCTAAGCGTCTTTTATAACGACTCAGATAAGACCGTACGCTTTACCGACGATTATACGGTAGAGGTCGTCGATACTGACGAGCGCGTTTACGGCGTTGAGGGATCGTTAGTGCAGGAGATTAGCGATCAATGGCAAGTGGGCGGCAGTATTGCTTATACTCGCGGTCAGTATAAAAACGATGGCGATTGGCTTGAGCTGGATGCTGTGCGCATAACGCCGCTAAAAGGCACAGCGTTTGCGCAATATAACTTTGATGGTGGTAGCAATATTCGCCTGCAAGCGCTCGCCATTGGCGGCGACGATGAAGCTTTTAAAGACCAACAACAAGATCCAAATGCCAGTGCTCAGCCTGTGAAAGGTTATGCCACTTTTGATCTGTTGGGTCAGGTACAAATGCCTGTCGGTAAAGTAGGATACGGTATTTATAACCTGCTAAATAAAGATTATAAAACGGTCTATCACCAAAGCACTTATGGCGATCTAAACCGTCTGCCCGCCTCAGGCACGACTTACGGCTTGAGCTATACACTTGACTATTAAGAGGCTTACAATCTCAATATTTTGTAGTCATAAACTACAGTAAAAAGACTTCTAATAGCGAAAAAAAAGCCCTTTAAACATAGCTTAAAGGGCTTTCACTTTATATATATTGATTACCTAAAATCACTATAGCAAGATTAAAACCTGTGAGTATAGCCAACCGTATACGTACGTCCCAACCCTTTATAATCAAAAGCAGAGGCGGGTGCCGCTTGACCATAAAATACCTGCGCTTGTTGTCCCCAGATAGTGGTATATTCTTTGTCTAGTAAATTTTGCACGCCGATACTAAAGTCGCCTGAAGGTAAGTAATAGGTATAATCTAGATCAACGGTTGTATAGCCATCAAGCTCTTGGGTGCTGTCGGTGCTCGCATTATAGCCTGAAACATCGCGCATCATATTGGCTTGTAGTTTTACGGACTGACTCTCATCCTCCCAGCGTGTCCATAGCGCATATTTGCTAGGGCTGGTATCGGTGACGACGGTATCTTTATAATCGCCATCGACCTCAGTTTCACTTTCGATCCAATGTCCTAGTCCGCCTACACTGACGTTATCATTGATGAAGTAATCGCCTTTTAGCTCAATACCGTATACGCGCTTTTTGTCATCGCTTTGTGTGATTAACAGCGTTTGGCGGTCGTAATCGATACTACCATCAGACACACTATAATAGCCGGTTAATTGGCCTGCAAAATTGGTGGTATTAAACGAAGTACCTAGCTCATAACTGTCCGTCTTAATACCCTCAAGCTTAGTGCCTGAGACATTAGAGCCATTGACTAGCTCATAGTAGTTATCAGCATTTTTAACGTACTGCCCTTGACCATAAAACTTGGCAGGATCGGGCAGCTCAAAACCTTGCGAGAAGTTCGCAAAATAGCGACGGTTACTCGTCGGCTTATAATTTAGCCCAACATTAAATAAGCTAACCTTGTAGTCATTACTGCCGCCCGGTATCGCATCACCACCAGCGGCCAGGCTCAAAGCGGTCTCAGTCTGCACTCTATCAGCGACAAAATCGTCGATTTCATTATCCAGACGCTGATAGCGATAGCCTGCCGTGGCAGTAAGCGCATCGTTAAAGTCATAATCACCTTGTAAAAACCCAGCTATAGAATCGACTTGAGTTCCTGGGTAGCGTCCGACTATCGCCAGCTCATCGTTGACTAAGCCACCTGTCGCTACACTGGTACGCGGGTCAAAGATCATCTTATTACTCTCAAGATCATCTCGATAGCCATCGATACCGTAAGTTAATTTTAGCTTGTCTGTCCAGTCTTTAGATAGCGCCAAACGAGCTGAGGTCACATCAGTAGATTGCTCAGAGGCGGCAAAGTATCTACCGTAATAAAACGGGATAAAACTAAGCTCTTCTGTACGATGGGAGAGCTGCGCGTAGACATCATGACCGAATAGATCTTGGTGATGATAATTAGCATTGTACTGCTGACGCTTAGTTTCGGCTTGGCGATCGCTTTCAAAGCCATCGCTCACTGTAATATTTAGAGGGGCACCTTGGAGAGCCTCAGCCAAATTAAACTTAAGACCATTATCTGTATCTTGCTCGCTATTATAATACTGCGCTGATACATCGAGCGTTTGGTTATTATCGATCTGCCATTGAGTGCTGGCGAGCACATCGACGGTTTCGTTATCTTGCAAAGAGCCTTGGGTAATATCAGGGACGATAAGCCGCCCTTTGCCATCAAAAAAAGAGCCTGTTTGCTCATAAGTTACCGCTAGATTACCTGTTAGCTCCTCTGTACCGCCACCGATGGAAACATGGCCTTTATAGGAGATATCATCTTCGTCTTGAAAGCCTGAGGTCGCCTGAATCGCTGTGTTAATTTGCGGCGCACCGGCTTGCCCTTTTTTGGTTTTGATATTAATGATACCGCCTGTGGCTCCGCCGCCATACACTGCTGATGCGCCAGATAGCACCTCAATACTGGCAATGTTTTCCATACTAATAGAATCAAGATAACGGCTAATGGCTCGTGACGAATTGAGCGATACACCATCAATCATCACTTGCATATCGCGCCCGCGTAGATTCTGCCCAGCGTTAGTACGGCCGCCGCTACCAAAATCTAAAGAGGGCACTTGCTGAGCAATAAAATCACCTAAACGCTTACCAGTACGCGCCGCTTCGTTCACTTGAGCCTCATCGATATACCACACTGTCGCTGGAATATCAGAGATAGCTGTTGGCGTTTGATTGGCGACGACCACAATAGGGTCTAATGTCGTACTAGGCTCGTCTGTTAGGGTCTGCTGCATACTAGTAGTATTCGGCGGCGTCACTGTCTCTGCTACAGCCGGAGTGAGCTGGAGCAAAGCGCCAGTAGCAACATATAATGGGAGCTTTTTGGTATGAGAGGGCGCTAGGATAGCGCGTTTGAGTCTAGTATAAGAAGGTTTACAGCTAAGTAAAGCAGCGGAATTGTCAGCTAAAAACATAGAGTGTCCAATATAAATGATGAGAATTGTAAACGATAATGGTTACCGTTAATAATACTATTATCATTACATTAAGTATATAGACAATGACATTTTTTATGAATTGAGGATGTAGATGATATTGAAAATATGAGTTGTCTATAATGATATGATTTTTCCATTCATGCGTCTGATTCATATCATTAATGCACCGGTTTGGTACTGATACCGCCGCTATCAGATTATTCGGCAGCAAAAGCGTAGTAGAGAAAAGGAGGTAATAACCTTTGTATAGTGATTAATATAGGAATTGGCGTTGACGTTTTGCGAGCGATCCTATAAGATTCATTTTAAATGAATCTTATAGTAGTATTCATTTTTTAATCCTCAATGCGCAATCCACTAAGGATATATAATGGCTTCACCAAAAACTATAGAAATCGTAACCGCAACCGTTCCTGTCCTCGAAGAGCATGGCACTGCTATCACTACGGTGTTCTATCAAAACATGTTTAATGAGCATCCAGAGCTCTTAGATATCTTTAACGAGACCAATCAAAAGCTAGGTCGGCAACAGACGGCGTTGGCAACTACGGTTCTAGCGGCCGCAAAGCATCTTGAAAAACTAGAGACACTGCTACCACAAGTGACGCAAATCAGCCACAAGCACCGCGCTCTACAAATCTTACCTGAGCATTATCCTATCGTTGGCGAGCACTTGATCGGCGCGATAAAAGAGGTGCTCGGAGAAGCTGCCAACGACGATATTGTTGACGCTTGGACTGAGGCGTATGATGAGATTGCAGATGTTTTTATTCAGCTCGAAAAAAACATGTATGAGCAAGAGATGTGGGAAGGGTTTGCAGCATTTAAAGTCGTCGAAAAGAGCGCTGCAGCTACTGACATCGCCGCCTTCACTGTCGTTCCGGTTAATGATGATACAGAAAATAACGAGCAATCGATCGATCTAAGCAAATTGAACCTAACTGCTGGTCAATACATCACCGTAAAAACCGACCCAAAAGATAGTGATCATGTTGCACTACGTCATTACTCTTTATATTCAACCCGTACTGATAAAGGCATCCAGTTTGCGGTAAGACGCGACAATCGCAATGAGCATTATGGTTTGGTCTCCAATCATTTACATGATGAGGTGGAGGTTGGCGATACTATTTTATTGTCCGCGCCTGCAGGCGACTTTGCGCTGAACCAGGAGCTAAGACAGCAAAACGACATCCCTCTGGTATTGATGAGTGCTGGCGTTGGCGTCACGCCCATCCTGTCTATGCTGGAGACGCAAGTGAAGGTCAATCCAAAGCGGCCTATTATTTGGGTTTATGCTTGTCAAAATCAGACGCATCATGCGTTCGAGACGCAGGTCGATGAGCTATTAGCAGCGGCTGAAAACGTTGAAAAGCATATTTTCTATTTTGAGTCTAACCAAATACTAAATGAGGCGTGGCTTGCTAAGTTACCACAGCCTGCTGATATTTATGTCTGTGGCTCAATGCCGTTTATGGAGAGTATGATCGATGGACTGATGGCGCTCGACCATGGCGTAGATAGTGTTCATTATGAGCCGTTCGGTCCTAAAATGAGCTTAGAGCTGTCTTGATTTTGTCATAATTTGAAAAGCCTGCGATTTCTTTTGGGATAGTATTGCCAAAAGAGTGGGGCAATAAAGTCCAATGATATATTGGCATAGGTAGCTTTAGTAGTCTTTATAAATGCTACTAAAGCTAGAGACTAACTAGTTAGGTACTTAGCGTAAAGAATTGGTCTACTATTTTAAAAAGTCAGGATTCATATAAGCAGGATTGGGATAGGTATAAAACCCTTCGCCAGTTGCCGCGCCTAATTTATTTTGATCAATCAGCTGCTCTTTTAGGTACTTAACCGCCTTAAACCTTACAGGGCTTTGAGTCCTCTCAGCAGACATTTTAGTGATGTTGTAAGCGGTGTTAATCCCTATAGTATCTAAGATACCAAACGGCCCTACTGGCGCGCCTGTCACTATCATCCACGTCTTATCAATAGTATGCGGATCGGCCACTTCTTTGGCGAGTAGTTGCAAGCCTGCGTCTATAAAAGGCGCTAATAAACTATTCATAATATAGCCGGGTTGCTCTTTGTATAGCGGCATCGGTACCATACCTATTGCCGCTGCAAAGGCTACGACTTCATCAAATACTTTAGGATCGGTTCCAGGATGTCCCATGATTTCAGCGACGTTATGCATCCAGATTTTATTAGCAAAATGCAGCGCTAAAAACTGAGCAGGACGCCCCGTTGATTCAGCGAACTGGCTCGGCAGTAAGGTTGAGGTGTTGGTTGCAAATATCGTTTTCTCTGGAGCAAGTTTAGCCAATTTTTCATAAAACTCGATTTTAATCTCTGGAATCTCAGGAATAGCTTCAATCATTAAATCAGCGTCTTTGACCGCTTCTGCAAGATCTGAGGTGTAGCTCAGATTGTCAAAAGCTGTATCCAACTGCTCTTGGGTCGCTCTCAGGTCTTTTCTAAAAGCTTTGCACATCCACTCAAACTTTGACTTAGCTTGCTGTAGCATCTCATCACTGATGTCATAAACCGTGACATTAAAGCCATGATATGCAGCTTGAAAGGCAATTTGGTAGCCTAGGACGCCGCTTCCTGCGACAGTTACATTCTTATACGTCATAATGACTCCTTGAAATAATGACTATGATTTTAGAGTTATTATATAGACAAGTTTATGTAGCATACACAAAAAAATCCCCAGTCGTTAAACTGGGGATTTCGAATCTGGTAGGCGTATCTAGATTCGAACTAGCGACCTCTACTATGTCAAAGAAAGTAGGTCAACGAACTGCCATAAATCACTATTAACCTGTGTCTACTTATATTAAAGAGTTATAGCTGTTATTTGTTCATTAAAAAGTAATTACTGTGAATATAAATTAAAATTTAACACGATTTTGGTCACTACATTTTATAGTGTTTTTACCACTACTCTGTCTTCAATAAATCAATTTATAGTGGTTTTCCAAATCGTATTTGTATCTTTTGGCTAGTACTGCACTTGATTGAATAAACGAGTGCAAAAGTATCATACGTTGAATAGACTATTTAATACATGCATAATATGCGGAGAATAAATACATTAATCACCGCATACTTTTGAGAAGATGATGAAGCATACTACCTATATTCATGAAAGATCAGACTGGACTCAATGGCAGTGGTCGCATAAAGAGCTATTGCCGCTCGTTAGTCGTGTGCGAATATTACAAGGAAGGTTGCTTGGTAAACTCTCAACTTTAGGATTTGACTTAAATGTCGAAACTCAGCTTGATGCAGTGACTTTGGAGATCGTTAAAACCTCTGAGATAGAAGGGGAGGAATTAAATATCGAGCAAGTACGCTCTTCTGTGGCCATGCATTTAGGGGTAGATAATAGCAATATGCCTGCTGCTACTCTTGAGATAGACGCGGTGGTGACAATGATGTTTGAGTCAACCTATCACTATGAGAAGCCGTTATTATTAGATGATTTATTAGGGTGGCATCGAGCGTTATTCCCAGATGGCTATAGTGGGCTTTATCGTATTAAGGCAGGCTCGCTTCGTGATAATAGTCAAGGGCCCATGCAAGTCGTCTCTGGAGGCTATGGTCGAGAGCAAGTGCATTTCGTCGCGCCAAGTGCAGATAGGTTGGATCATGAGCTTGAGCAATTTTTACTGTGGTTTAACACTTCCGACGATAAATTAAATCATTTAGATCTGGTGGTGAAGGCGGGAGTTGCTCATTTGTGGTTTGTCACTTTGCATCCCTTCGATGATGGAAACGGAAGATTAACCCGTGCCATTACGGAAAGAGTGCTAGCGCAAAGTGATGAGAGTCATCAACGCTTCTATAGCATGTCCGCACAGATTCTAAAACAGCGCAATGACTACTACAAGATATTAGAACGTACGCAAAAAGGGAATACTGATATTACTAAGTGGTTAGCTTGGTTTCTACAAACGCTAGAGCAAGCATTGCTATCAGCGCTAGAGACGACAGATAAGATAGTTAGTAAAGCAAAATTTTGGCAGACACATAGAGAGCAAGCCTTGAACACACGCCAAGTAAAAATGCTAAATACTCTCCTCACTGATTTTTATGGCAAGCTGACGACTAAGAAATGGGCGACTATGATGAAGTGCTCAGCCGATACGGCACTACGTGATATCAATGATTTGGTAGACAAGGGTATGCTGCAAAAGTCTGTTGCCTCAGGGCGTAGCAGGAGTTATGAGCTGATTTTATAGTCGACGTCATATATGATGATATATGAATTTACGTGAGATCAGCTAAGCAGTCTATTAAAAGCGGTTCCAGTATAGCAGTCTATTTTAAGTGGTCTATTGATTAGTTATTAGGCCTATTTGGATGGTCCCCTTGGGGTATACCCAATCGAACCATTTGACTATGTTGATTAATCGTTAGGCTTGAGCCTAAACAGTCGCTAATGATTTCGGTGTATTTATAAATATACTGTGATTGCTGTAACAATATGATCTGGATATTCAGCAGAATAAGGTAATAGATAATTTGTAGTAATATACACTCCTTCTAGTATATCTTCTAATTCCAACGGATTTGGCTTTAGGTAATGAATATCTCCATGGCCATAGTAAAAATCAAATCCAAGTTCGTATTTCAGTAGATCAAGCCTATCCCCTATTTTTAATTTTTTTAACAAATACCCTGAATATTTGCTCATTACATGTATGGCAGTTAATATGGACTCATCTCCACTGAACTCTAAAACTATATTATTATCCCAGTAGCAATAAATCTCATTTATATGTATACCACCTATAGTCATCTCATCTCTATGAAAAAAAAACCATAAATTATGAGTTGATAGCACATCACATTCTTCCTTCGTAGGTTTATAAATATGTTCTGTGCTTTTTTTAAAGTAGTCAAAACTTATCCCTAACTTTATACCAGCAGCCTGAATACCTGGAACAATATCTGCGTCCATTACTGGTTCTATCTTTATCATTGAATTGCCCATTAACTGTTTTGATCTCTGCTAACGATTTCGTAGTTATTAATATACATACAATACTAGCAGTTCGAAGCCTGTATAGCGCACCGATCCTGAATTAATATAAAATAATGCGACTTTTAGGAATGTTAGGAGTCATAAAGCTCAATTTCACTCGGTAATGTTTGTTCAAAAAAAATAACAACTAGATCAACTCCTTCTCCAGCTATATAAACCACAAAATCCCTATCTGGATATGTTTTTTGTAAGTGAAGCTCCCAGTTGTCCTTGATTAAATTGGCTAAGTTTTCTATGGTAGAGTCTGAAGTATTCTCAGAAGTATTCAAAAATATATCTGCAATACTACACATATTTATTTGTGCTTGAGCAATATGTAAATCTTTGCCTTGTAATAGCCATGAATCAAAACGTTGACATATAGACTGTTTTTTATTTTCATTTTTACAACGTATTACACAGCCTTTATATATAATTGTTCTAGGTGCTAGTACTGTAATAAAGAGCTCTATATCTTCCGGATAGATCTCCCAGCTAATATAGTCGGAAATACCATCTTCTGAATATTTTTTATCATTGTTTTTCTCATTATTATCCCATTTTTCATACCGCCAGTTAATTATGCGATTCATAACCTTCTCCACTTAACTTTCTATCTTTTATCAAGATAAGATAAGCCCTATCCTGAAACCTCAAACGATATTGGAAATTGATTTATAGTGCTTGTAACTGATATCAGGTAGTTAGAATGAGTACTCCATCGCTTAATCAGTACACTGTGAAGTACACTACAGTTATCACAACAACTCAAAACCGCGATATCATTAGCCTGAACCTGAAGGTTCAAGTCCTCACTAGGGTACCGAACCAGTGAAAGCAACTAATTCCAGCTAGTATCTGGCTGAGGCAAAGTGTCAGCTCGATCTTCCCAACGCCTTGCTTGTTCGGCATAGTCTAAATCAATGGTCTTTAACCCCTTATATAATTCTGTCAATTCATTTGTAGCAACATAACTTCCTTGCTCGGCAAGATGTGTGAGTTCCTTAAGTTTCGGGTCAAGTAGTTGGTGAATCACTTCTACCGTGGAATCATCAAGCGTTTTATTTATTCGACTGATGTAACTCTTTACTAATATAGCCTTCGTGTCTAAGTGTCCTGCTTTGGATAGCAAATAAGCAGTCACGGCTTCAACACTACTCTCAGTCTCATGCTGTAAATTAATCGGATTGTTATCACTGACATGTCTTTGTTTTTCCGTGATTGCTACCGCAACCATATAATTAAGTAATGGTGATACATCGTTAGGGCTAAAAGATTGATAGTAGTCAACCACATAGCTCATATACTGCACGGCTTTAGCATCGTCTTTAGGTACGAATTCGCCTAAATAACTATAAACCGCCATATAAATGTATGTGTTTATGAACTTGTCTGGATTGTGCTTTTGCTGTTTTACTAGTTGTGCGTTTTGAATTATTTGGTCAAGTTCTTCATTATCTAAACCTTTATATTTAGAAAAGCCTTCTGGTACATCACGAATAATTATCTCCGCTATCTTGTCTAAATCGTGTTCAAGTTGCTGATACAGCGCAATAGCCTCTTTGTCACTACTGAATGGGTTACTGGCTTTGCAGGGTTGAAAGTCTTCCACTTGAATATCTAAGTCATTAGAATGAACTTCGATACCATTTGGCGTTTGTGTGACACTATTCAGATCAATGGGTGTTTCAGACTGTTCAATTTCATTATAGATGTCACAGCTTGAGATATTTTTTTTTGAGCTATTAGTAACGCTTGATACGTTAAAGGACTGGTTAGGTGTGCTTTGAGCGATTGCCATTGATGACAGTGTAGAAAGTACAGCAACTGACAATATAGATAAAATTGGGTTTAGACACTTATTGATATTTACTTTTTTGTTGTACATCGTGTACTTTCCAATATATTTGATAGAGTGAGTTGTGACCATAGCTTATATTTTGCAGGTTAATAACTTAGATTTACAAAACACGGAACATACCCCACTTGCTTGTTTCCGCCTAATAGATGACAAGTAATAATAGCTGAAAATTCAGCGTTATGGTTTCAGAATAAAGTGGTTCGCAGGATTTGTTCATTTCTAGCTTGATCTATAGTCAATCTCAAAGCTATGCTTTGCTTATTGTAGCGCCGGTAAACCTCCCTCCGATAAATAAGAACACTTAGAAATAGAGATTAACTGCTAAAATATATCAGCAGGAGAATCCTATGAATAAGGCACGTTTTACTGACAACCAAATCATTAATATCCTAAAACAAGCCGAACAAGGTGTCCCTATCACCAGCTGAAACAGAGAAACGTTACTTTAATAAAACCTCTTATCAGGTGTCTAAAATTAGTTGACCACTACAGTGCATAACAACCTCTTAGAACGCAGATTTAGCCCGGTAGCACCTAATCAAGTTTGGACGGGGGACGTGACCTATA
>NZ_JBQQER010000017.1:0-39435 GCF_052259045.1 Psychrobacter sp. 1Y11 | reverse complement strand
TATTTGAGTATTTGAGTATTTGAGTATTTGAGTATTTGAGTATTTGAGTATTTGAGTATTTGAGTATTTGAGTATTTGAGTATTTATTTAGCTATACAGCTATCAAATGACGCGAGCACTTAGCTGTAGCTTGTATTTCAGAATAACTACGCCCAGATTTCAGAAGGCTAGCGATAATCTTACGCTTCTCGGTATCTTTCCTACGTCCTGAATATTTACTTTCTACCTTAGTACGAGAAATACCTTACATCTGACGGTTACGTCGATCTTCATAGTCCTTTCTAGCAATAGCAGCGAGCATATAAAGCATCATCGAATTGATGGCCTGTAATACGCTGCTCATAAATTCAATGCTGCTATCAGATTGAGGCGTTATATAAGAGGTCGGTAGCTCTTCTGATACTACCGCCAGCTTCTTTTCTAATAGCATTCTTTTGAGAGTATCCCAATCAGCTTGGTTTAAACGTGCTAAGCGGTCAATCTGCTCAACCAAATTATATCGCCTTCATGGGCATCATTTATCAGTTACATTAACTGTGGACGTATTAAAGTTGCGTCTGACTCGTTTTCAACATAGAAGGCGGCAATTTTGTGACCATGATCAGCAGCAAGCTATATGAGCTCACTTTTGGCACGCTTGGCATCTTGATCTTTGATTGGCGCTCTATGCTCTGATAAACATAAACACCTAAAATAGTCTGTTATAAGTAGTTCCATTATTGCAGTCTATTATAAGTAGACTATTAATTGATTAAGAGACCTGTTTTGATAGTGCCCCTGGGGTATACCCTAGGATAATAGGAAATCCATCGCGGATGACAAAACCTGTTTAGCTTTTAAACAATACGGGTTTGTCGATAGTATGTAAGATAAGTTCGAAAAGTGACTAGAGTGTTAGATTATTCATACTGGGTCTGAATTAAAATTTTATTGTGATTAATTTCTGCTCAATGTTATTCATTTGTCGCCATGATGAGTGATGGCGGCTTGTGATTTAGTTAGGAAAAATAATCTTGAGTAATAAGGTACGTTTGTAGCATTTGCAGCAGGGCTTGTTCTAGGCTTCTTTACTTACACTTTCCTGTAAATTCTTTTTTAGTAAATGATCGAATATAAACGGGCCAAAAGGTAAGAGTGAGCCGAGTACGCCCGCAGGTATTGCCCAAAGAGGCATTTTCATTTTGATAGCTGAGCCTATAAGTATTATGATATAGGTAATAAACAATATACCGTGTGCCATACCGATGTATTTCACACCTTCTGGAATGTCCAGCATATATTTTAGTGGCATGGCGATACAGAGCAATAATAAGAAAGAGGTGCCTTCTAGGTAGCCTATAATGGTAAGGCTTTTTAATGCGGCACTTTGTTTTTTTCTAAGATTATGTATTTGTTTGATAGTTAGCTGAGCATGTGACACTATATTATCCTTTTGTTATTTCAATAAATAATTTAGGCGGTATTCAATGTCTTTATAATAATGGCCCTGTCCAGAGCTTTGAAGTACTGGTTTTTGTCATCTACCACTTAGCACGTCACGCCTTCGTCTAGCCACTTCAAAATCATCCTGCGTTCACTCGCATACAATTATGCATTGGGTTTTGGGATATAGAATGAGAGAGTATTTGTATTAATCATATATCACCTTCCAGTTCGCATTTTTATAAACACACTTGAGTATAAAAAGTATCTTTCCGTATAGAGCAGCTATGACGCTAGTTCTTTTTATTTGTACTGATCAATATTCACTTGTTTATTCATTACGCTTACTTTCCAAAAATATCATATCAATTATAATCAACGCTACACCGACACAGACACCTATATCTGCAACATTGAAAATAGGATAATTCCAGACATCAGCATAATGCACATGGATAAAGTCAACCACTTTGCCAATTCTTAAACGATCGATTAAGTTGCCAATCGCACCGCCAAGCACTAAGGCCAACCCCATAGACAATAGCTTGGCTGTACGTGGCGCTTTGATTAAATAAATCGTTAAAAAGATAGCCATTACAAAAGCTAAGCCTGAGAAAAACCATTTCTGCCAACCGCCAGCGTCGGCTAAAAAGCTAAATGCTGCCCCATAGTTATAAGCGAGTGTCCAGTTGAGAAATGGTTCAATGACCGGTACGGGGTCATTGAACGCTAATTTGGTTTGGGCCAACCACTTAGTCCATTGATCAAGTATTAACACCATTATCGCCAACAAATACCAGATAAAAGCGCGACTGCCATTGGCAACCATTTTTGGCATTTTATCCAACTTACCTTTAGGTGTTATCGAGTTGCCTGAAGTCACGTACATAGCTTTAGGCGTATGATTCATGGTTTTAGAGTCAATCGATTGATGAGTACTACTCACAGCTATAGGTACTTTATTGTCAGCAATATTAGTACTAGCCGATTCAACGCTATTCAATTTAGTACTATCTAATCTGTCGGTAGATTCAGTCATAGTTGTTTTCTTTATCTGTGTTTATACAATGAACAATGTTAAACGTATATGTTTTTGGTATACGACTATTAATCGCGCCACTTTTATAAACGGCTCCACTTACCGCTCTGGTGTTATGAAACTTACGGTAATAATTTTTTATTAGGGAATCTGTTGATTGATTTCAACATTAACCTGAGTCTGTTCAGCGCTAATCACTATAGGATTACCCGATAAGTCGCCTGACTCTGCTATGGCATTACCGCTATGACTAATACGAGCAACGACTGCTAACTGAGTTTTGTCACTACGAGCTGAATTTAACGTGCGATCTGGCATCATCGCATCAAGATTGCTTAAGCGGATACTAGCCTCACCTTGCTTGATAATACTAATGGGTAAACGTTTGGCGGCAAACGGTGGACCTCCTTTAACGTCACGTATCGCAACAAACAACACATCATCAGCTTTCACTAACGGTAATAAATTAGCGTTAATTTTCACTGTCACGTCAATACCTTCTAGCGCTTGCTTTTCTTGCGTGCTAACGTAGTTGCTTAACTCATCTAAGCTTGCTAAAGCTTTAGTATGATCACCTGGTTTGGCCACAATGCTGCCTTGTAAGCGTTTAATCCAACCTTGCGCTTGGGCAAAGTTACTACTACGAGTCTCACCCATTGCCATGAGCATTTGAGCCCGTTCATGCTGCGGATTCTTAGCTAATATAGCTTGTAATACACGGCGAATATTGGCGTCTAACTGACCTTCATTAACGAAAAAGCTAGTCTGAGCATAAGTGGTGGCGATTTCTTCATTTTCAGGAGCTAAACGATAGGCACGAGATAAGGCTTCCAGCGCAGAATCAGTTGCCTCCATAGATAAGAAAAGCTCGGATAGGCGCATCCAGCGATTAGGATCATCAGCATTACGATGAACATTGGTTTGCATGGCGCTAATCAGTTGACGACCATCTTCAAACGCCCATGATGGCGGCTTGTCAATTTTAGCTGTCAATAGGTCGTCAGCCACTTGTCCTACTTTGTCCTCAGCTGTCCACAAATCAAACACGGGCGTACGATTGCCTATTAGTAAATACGCCATTGCAGCCAATATTGGGATCCAAGCTGCGACAATTAAACGGCTTTTGACATCAGGGGTGACCATAGGTGTTATCTGACGCTGCACATCTAATAGCTGACGCTCCAGTTCCAGCTTTTGATTTTGATAATGGCTATTATTAATAGTACCGCTGTCTTTATCTGTTTGTAGCTCAGCTAAACGTTCGCGAAATACTGCAACATTAATATCTAGCAGTTGATTGTCTATTGGTTTGGACTGCAAACGCGGTGCTCGTAGCCATGGCATAATAGCAATCAGCGCAAATATAAGAGCAATCAGCAAGCTTAGAGTTACAAATAAGCCAAAAGTAGAAAATAGAGTCATTTTTTGTCCTCTAGGCTAGTAATGTCGTGGTCGACACTCTCAGCTTGCGATAATAGACGATCAAGCTCAGCCTTTTCCGTAGAGGTCAAGGCAGCAGTACTGTTCACTGTGACGCCGCTTTGACCACGGGCAACAACTTGGCGACGCTTACTTTGCCAAAACCAACCAATAATTAAGACGAGCAATAATAGTGGTGGAAAAAACCATAGGATCCATGTTGATGGTCGCATAGGCGGCTTGTAGCTAATAAAGTCACCGTAGCGCTCTTGCATATAGACGCGTATTTCAGCATCACTACGTCTATCTTTAATTAAATCATAGACTTTTTGCTTTAGATCCTGTGCAATCGGTGCATCAGAGGCTGCAAGGTTTTGATTTTGGCATTTTGGGCAGCGAAACTCTTCTATTAATCCACGATACTGAGCTTCTTGCTGTGGTGAGTCAAAATCGTATACGTCAATAGCTGCGTTTGCCGTCATGTTAAGCAGACACGCTAGTATTAAGCTTGCTAGTTTTAAAACTATATTGGGTTTTAGTTGAGGAGCTCTTATTCGAGTAACGTTCATTTGCACATCTCCTCAACCTGAATGAGATCAGGACTATCGTTGTTCTTATTAGCCTTATTAAGTACTGTCAGGCACGGCTTAACACGCTGTTGCCAATTGGCTTCATTAATCTCACCAACAATATGCTGACGAATGATGCCATCTCCATCCACAACAAAGGTTTCGGGCGCACCAGTTATGCCTAAGTCTAGAGCAAACTGACCCAATGAATCCTGAATAGACATAGAAAATGGATCACCGCCTCGGTTTAAGTAACTGAGCGCATTACCAATCTCATCCTTATAATTCACACCAACGATATCAACGCCGCGCTCTTCTAGTTGCATTAAAAACGGATGCTCAATAACGCAAGTTGGGCACCATGAGCCCCAAACATTAAGTAAAAACGGCTTATCCGGCAAATTATCATTGGTGATAGTACGGGTAGTATCTGCTAATAACGGCAGCTCAAAGGTAGGAACCGGACGCTCAAGAGCGGTATTGGTCACAATGTCTGTTGGTTTACCTAAGCGCATGTACAATATAACTACCAAACCAAAAAAGAGGATAAGCGGAATTAAGAACCATAGCTTCGTCTGCTTTTTTTTCATTGTCTTTGGGTTACGCTGCTTACTGTTTTGGCTATCTTTTTGCTCAGGAGTATTATTCGACATAGTCATTTATTTCTCCTTTAGTGTCGACATCGTCGATACTGAGATTGCCTGCTCAATAGCTACCTCATTGACTCCATAAGTAGCCAAACTACCAGTAACTAGCAACGGAGCTTTAATTTTTTTGATGCGGTATCGTTTATCAAGCATACTAATTAATCCACCTAGAGCCATGATAATTGCCCCTAACCAAATCCAGCGAATTAATGGTTTTACATAAATCCTTAATGCCCATTGGTTACTACCATCGGCAATAGGTTCGCCCAGTGCGACATAAACATCGCGCATAAGACTGGGGTCAATAGCAGCTTCAGTTGTTGGCATCGTGCTGATAATATAAGTACGCTTTTCTGGAGTCAGTTTCGCCACTTCACGACCGTCTTTGGATACCACCACTTGCGCTTGCGTTGCATCAAAGTTACTACCCTTTATTTCAAAAAATTCAGTTACTTCAAAATCGTAACCTTGAACATTGACTGTATCGCCAATACCCATTGCTACGTCACGCTCAATACTCAGGCTACTAGTAAAGGCTATGCCAATGACAGCAACCAATACGCCAATATGAGCAGTCTGTTGACCCCAATAGCTAAGACGCAGCTGACGCAGACCTTTAAAGAAATTAGGGGCGTTCTTGGTTTTGTCTCTAAAGTCAACGATCATCCATAGCAGTACCCAAAAGCTCACCGCTAAAGTCACGCCAATATTGAACATAGCAGATGGACTGGTAAAGTAGGCGATAATAGCAGCCAATACGATACTACTAGCGGCAATGGCGATACCCACCCCTAGTAACGGACGCTTATCTTGTTTCCAGCGAATATTAGAGCCCATACCCATAGCGATTAACAACAGCCATGTCAAAGGCACAAACAGCGCATTGAAGTATGGAGGCCCTACAGATACCTGACCGAGACTAAAGGCATCAGCGATAATAGGATAGAGGGTGCCGAGCAGCACCACTAAGGTTGCAATCAAAATGATGGCGTTATTGATCACTAAAAAGGACTCACGTGAAATCAGCTGATATTGACTTTCAACGGTTAAACGCCAACCGCGAACGGCAAACATTAATAGACCACTACCGATGATAATGCCAAGAATAGCTAAGATGACCAAACCACGCGTCGGATCAGCGGCAAACGAATGCACTGAGGTAAGGACTCCAGAGCGTACCAGGAACGTGCCAAGCAAGCTTAAGGCAAAGGCGAAAATAGCCAGCATGATGGTCCATGCTTTAAACACCCCGCGCTTTTCAGTGACTGCTAATGAATGCAGCAATGCTAAGCCGACAAGCCAAGGCATAAACGAGGCGTTCTCTACCGGATCCCAAAACCACCAACCGCCCCAGCCAAGCTCGTAGTAGGCCCACCACGAGCCCAGTGCAATACCAATGGTCAAAAATCCCCAAGCCGCGAGCGCCCATGGACGTGACCAGCGTGTCCAAGCAGCATCTAAACGCCCTTCCCACAATGCCGCCATACAAAATGCAAAAGGTACTACCATACCCACATAGCCCATATATAACATGGGCGGATGAATAATCAGACCGAAATCTTGTAGGACAGGATTTAAATCAGCGCCATCGACCGCTAGATTGGGTAAGGTACGCTCAAACGGTGACGAGGTAAATATCAGCATCGTTAGCATCATTAACTGTACACCGGCCAAAATAACTAATACCCGCGCACGCATTGATAACGGCAAGCCGCGACTAAAGTATGATACCAGTGCACACCATGTGGCCATGATGGTCATCCATAGCAGCAAAGAGCCCTCGTGTCCGCCCCATGTCGCCGATAACTTATAGTACCAAGGCAACAGCGTATTAGAATGCTGCGCGACGTAACTGAGGCTAAAATCATTATAATAAAAACCTGCTATCAAAGCGCCAAATGACGTTATCATGGCGGCAAACTGTGCCCAAGCTAGGCTAGGGGCTAGTCGTTGCCAAGCAACTTGGTTACGAATAACACCAATAGTTGGCAGAATTACCTGCAATAACGCCAGTACAAAAGCGGTAAGCAAGGCAAAATAGCCCAATTCTGTAATCAACATACGGTCTAACCTTATTTACTCTAATGCGGTTGCAGTTTACTGTGGCGGTGGAATTTTTATTATTAGAACCCACCCCCGAAATCTGCTGCTATCTCTAGTTTTTAATTGATTTCGAAGGGTTTTATTTAACTACTTTAGGCGGAGTTACCAGTGGAGGCGCGCCTTTAAAGCGCAGTAAACGTAACGCATTGAGAGTAACGAGCACTGTTGCTCCAGCATCAGCTAGAACCGCAATCCATAGTCCAGTAATGCCGAATACGGTCGTGATCAGAAAGACGCCTTTGAGACCTAAAGCGAAAATGACGTTCTGATGAATGTTGCGCATGGTGGCACGCGAAAGTGCAATCAGATGGGCCATGTCTGTAACACGACTTTTTAATAATGCGATATCGGCCGTCTCAATGGCCACATCGGTACCACCACCCATCGCGATGCCAACATCAGCGGTTGCTAGTGCTGGCGCATCGTTAATACCATCACCCACCATCGCTATTTTGCTGTTATTCTTCATCTCGTTAAGCAAGCGCAGTTTGTCCTCAGGCAACAGCTCAGCTTCCCATTCCACGTCTAAATTACTGGCAAGTGCTTGAGCGGTTAAGCGGTTGTCGCCTGTTAGCATGACGGAGCGCACACCCATCGCTTTAAGTTGAGCCACACCTTCATGAGCGTCGTCTCGTAACTCGTCTCTTAGTGCGACCAATCCAAGCACTTCTCGACTTTGCTCATCGAAAAGAACTGAGACGGTCTTGCCCTCATTTTGCAGCGCCTCGATTTGTGCCTGTTGCTCGGCTGAAATTGATGCCTCATCTGCGGCATAAACAGGCGAACCGATAGCTAGCGCGCGCCCAGCGATAGTTGCGTGTACCGCTTTACCCGCAGTAGCAGAAGCTTTAGAAGCCACAGGTATGACAACTTTGGCGGCTTTGGCATGACTGACAATAGCTTCAGCAAGCGGGTGACTAGAACCTGTCTCCACACTGGCAAAGAGCGCCAATACCTTATCTTTACCTTGAGAACCCTGATCCTGAGAATCCTGACCTTGAACACTTGAATACTCTTGTGTAATGTCAACAACATCGGTCACGCGTGGTTTGCCTTCAGTTAAAGTGCCTGTCTTGTCAAAAGCGACTGTCTTCACTTGGCCGATGGTTTCTAAAGCACTACCGCCCTTGATCAGCAAGCCGCGGCGCGCACCGACCGCTAGACCAGAGGCGATAGCAGCTGGTGTTGAGAGCACAAGAGCACAAGGACAAGCGATCAATAATAAGGCTAGACCTCGATATAACCAAGTTGACCAATCTCCGCCCATGGTTAACGGTGGGACGATGATAATTAGGGCGGCAATAGCCATCACAGCCGGTGTATAGTAACGACTGAATTTCTCAATAAAACGGGCAGTGGGTGCTTTGGAAGCTTGCGCTTGCTCTACCAAATCAATAATGCGCGAAATAGTGTTATCGGCGGCTGTCTTTTCTACGCGCACTTGGAGCACACCATCGATGTTAATTGACCCTGCAAATACATTGTCACCCATCGTCTTGGCAACAGGAACAGACTCTCCCGTCACGGGCGAATCATCAAGGCTGGACGCACCTTGAACAATGGAACCATCAGCAGATACCCTATCTCCAGGACGCACCAGCACAAGGTCATTCACTTGTAGTGAAGTCGCTGGAACGTTACGCTGCCCACCTTGAGCATCAAGTAAAATCGCACTTTTCGGAACCAGCGATGATAAGGCTCTGATGCCAGCGCGAGCGCGATCAGCAGCGATACTCTCAAACAGTTCACCGATTGAGAACAAAAAGACAACCGCTGCGGCCTCTTCAGCTTCACCAATGATAAGTGCGCCAAGCACGGCGACGGACATCAGCGTTTCAATTGAAAAGAATGAACCTGTTTTAGCCAGTGCTAAGGCTTTGCGTGCAAATGGAAAAACGCCTACAATCACAGCGATGGCAAACACCCATATCCCATAAGCGGGGAACAGTAGTGACAGTGCATAAGCGCTGCCCATCAAAATACCGAGACCAACAACCTGTTTGCCTTTTTGAGTTTGCCACCACCGCTTATCCTGCGGAGCCATCTGATTGTCGCTGTCAATATCAATAGCCGATACAGTTTGTTGACCAGTATTGGCAGATATACCGAACCCTAGGCTTTTGATTGTTTTTTCGATATCACTAGCCTGAGTCGGCGCACCAGGGGCTAAATTTAGCTCTAGCGTTTCTGTAGCGAAATTCAGCTGAACATCAGAAACCCCAGGCATACGTTTCAAAGCTGTTTCAATCTTGCCGATGCAACTGGCACAGTCCATACCTTCAATATGATATTTCATAATAATTTACCCTTTGAATAATGATATTATGAACCCTATAGTGGCTTTAGAGTCAAGGTTATTTATCTACAGTTTCGTAATTTTAATTTCTCTAGCGCTAGTCTTTACAGCCACTTTAATTATTTAAATCATAGAGGTTGTTATGACAATCAAAATTGGTGAGCTCGCTAAACGCACAGGTGCCACAGTAGAAACCATTCGCTATTATGAAAAAGAGCGTTTATTACCCGAGCCTTTTCGTAGCGAAGGGAATTATCGTTTATATAATGAAGAGCACATTGAGCGTCTACAATTTATCCTACATTGCCGTACGCTCGATATGGCTTTAGATGATGTGCGAATCTTACTTGAATACTGGGAGTCGCCTGACAAGGACTGCGGCGATGTGAATAACTTGCTAGATGAGCACATTCATGCTGTGGAAATACGAATGGAAGAACTGATGCACTTAAAGCATCACTTGACCGTTTTGCGCCAGAAATGTGCAAGTAGTGCACCAGCGTCATCATGTGGCATTTTAAACGCGCTTGTCGATAACTCCTGTCATGAGTAATGATATCAGTAGTGTTCATTTCTGACGGATCAAATCATGAAAGGTTAAATACGCCCTGATGTTAAGCACAAAAAAACCCAGCAATGATATTAAGATCACTACTGGGTTGGAGGAAATAACAACTATGTTGTGCTGACTTAGAAAGTCTTATTTATCATTCATAGCAAGGTGGATATTACGATCTGATGCGGATGCGTCATCCACGTATTTTGAATCGCGCCATGTCGTATAAGCATAGACACCACTGTATGGGCTGATGCTGTTCTGACGGAAATCAGAAATCCAATTTTCGCCATCAAAGATTTGGATATGGCCATGCGGGCGCTTTGATGAGCGATCATAGACAATAACATCACCTACTTGGGTTGGCATATCATTACTGATTTTGCTAAAACCTGCTTTATCAAGCGTGCCACGAGTGGCGTACTGATAGGCTGAAGGATTGGGTGTAAATTCATAACCAGCTGATTGTAGTGCTTTACGTACGTAACGGGCACAATATCCAGAGCTGCCAGATAAAGCCACTTTTGAGGCGCGAGCAGCAGCGATAGCGGGGGCTGAATTGCTGTCAGGAACTGTATTGACTTGCTGCTGTTGTTTTTCAGCGTATAAGCGGCTGTTTAATGATGAAAGCTGATTCTCTTTTTGCTTGGCCTGCGCACTTAGGTTGCTAATTGCTTGACTAATTTCATCATTATTAGAAACATAAGCACCACTTTTGGTGCTATAGATGTTTTTTGATGAACCGTAGTTTGATGCCACAGAAGTATTGGTGATGGTATTATTTGTTTGAGAGATTGTGATAGCAGCACCACTCGTTTGTGCTATGCCCATACCCAGTACTGACAAAATCAATAAAGCCTGTTTCATAAATCTAATACCTACGGTTAATTCAAAATCGTCTGTTATCAACAACAGCGCAGTCAATTAAATCTCAATAACTCAAGTATATATATGTCATAGTGACTGATACTTCTGCTGCATATTATTCATATAAAAAATGATTATTGGCGATCACAGCTCATTGAAGTCTTACGAAGCTGTTACAAATCAAGCTGCTGACCAAAACACAAAGCCGACTTTAGCATAGGTTGTTTAGCCTGTCATTCCCCTTAAAAACCCCAAAAATACTTTTTTGATGTCGAAAAAATTGCTAATATCCCACATTTTACAATGTAAGTTTGTGTAACATGTACAGAATATAGCTGACTAGATTGACCACAATTTCTACTGTTTTATAAGCAAAAAAACGTCTGAGGGTTAAATCTATAATTTAGATTTAACCCTCAGACGTTTTTCTATTGGATGAAGTAATTACCCTATATAGGGTCTAACTAATTATTAAGATAATATAATAATTTATAATATTAATATAGATGTTAATTCCCTACTGGCTTATGTAATATTACGTAATTGTTTCGATACATCCTGTATATTCTTGTATTAACCCTTAATTATTTATCTATTTTAAGGGTTAATAACCGATAAATCCGCTTACATTGTCATCAAAAGTTACAAATTCAAAGTTATTTTTGCTTTTAAAGTCGCAATAGCTAATGATTTTTTTGATGAAGAATCATTTTATAAGCAATAGAACAGTCTTATACCTGCCTCATTTACTTTTAACGCTAACACTATAATCAAAGTATTCTTAACTGCTAACACACTATAATTGCTGCTCTACCGATTCAATATCAGCATAAACTTGGGTCGTCCCGTCTTTATTGAGCTGCATAACCTGATAGGGCATGAATTTATTTTGATACTCCATACCTGGGCTACCAACAGGCATGCCAGGTACGGCAAGACCCATAGCTTGTACTGGCGGATTTTCTAAAAACTGCGCCATATATTTAGCGGGTACATGACCTTCAAAGACGTAACCATCAGTAGTGACTACAGTATGGCAAGAACGCATTTCATTTGGAACGCTGTAGCGCTCTTTAAATACGGCTAAGTCCGCAACATCTTGCGCGGTTGCACTTAGACCATTATCTTCTGCATGACTTATCCATTCTTTACAGCAGCCGCAATTGGCATCTTTATAGACAGTGGCTGAGACGTTTTTTAGTAGGTCTGGTTTACTTACTGATGTCATCATAGGAGTATTTATAACGTTTGGTTCAGCTGTCTTTGGAACAGCCAAAACATCTTCAGTTGATGCCGATGTTGTGCTTGCATCAGATACGCCACTACTCGGTTGGCTACAAGCAAATAGTGATGAGGCGGCAAGTAATACTAACGTACTACGCAACCCCTTAGACAGATAACGATTGAATATAAGACTGGATTTTATTTTTAAGGGGGTCATAGTGCTCTCTCATGTACTGTAGATATTGTGAGCTATAGAAGGTCAAGTAACACTTCATATCGTTTGGTAATGTAGCATAATAACCCATCAAACGGAGTACGTAAATTTATCCATTGAGCAGTGCGGACTGGTATCATAAGCAGTTTTCATTTTGAAATGCTGCCTGTAGTATTAACAGGTCTATCCGAGTTTTGGATTTTGACTAAAAATTCAAAACTCATAATTTTGGATAATTTGCGATGCGCCTGTCTACTATTAATCTACAAAAGCGTTTGAGTACTCACTTAAATCAATTACCGCTATCGCTTACGCTAGTAGCAGCATGGCTTGCAGGGGCTATTTTTTTATTTTCGCTAGCGCCTTATGGGTTTTGGCCGCTAGCAATAGTATCACCAGCGATTTTATATGCGCTGTTGGTGACAAGTATGAGTGGTCGTCGCGCTTTTATTATCGGTGAAGCTTACGGTATGGGGCTATGGTGCGTCGGCGGCTTTTGGCTCTATACTGCTATCCATGATTATAGCGATACACCAACGTGGCTCGCATTGATTATGATTGCATTGATGGGTCTCGGTATGGGACTGTTTCATGGATTGTTAGCACTAGTCTTTAACCGTATGGTAGGCAAACAACCCTTTTCATTTGCTGCTCTTTGGGTGCTACAAGAATGGTTAAAAACTTGGTTATTCACAGGCTTTCCGTGGCTGTTTGTTGGTTATGCATTTACTGAAGAGTATTGGTTATCGTCCTTAGCACCCGTTGCTGGTGTTTTTTCCGTCTCTTTTGTTGCCATACTATTGGCTGCAAGTTTAGTAGAGCTACTGCTTCGGCGCAGTAGTTATGCCATCGTTTCTGTACTGTTATTAGCCATTAGCACATCATTATGGCTGGTCAATCCGCAATGGACAAAACCTAAGGGCACACCTGATCTGTCAGTGTCATTGATTCAAGGTAATATTTCACAAGATATAAAGTGGCTGACTAAGTATCAAGTAGAAACGCTAAAGATTTATGCGAAGTTAACACGCACTGAGTGGGGACGTGATGTGGTGGTGTGGCCTGAATCATCTATTCCTATGTTTCAGGATGAGGCTGCGGGCTTTATTAGTGAAATGATAGAAATGGCTAATGCGACCAATACGACATGGATAACTGGTATCCCTTATAAGGATAAAGCGGCATTCAATGCCAGTACGGATAAGTATCCCCCATTTTACAATAGCGTGATTGCTCGAGGTGTAGAAGCGGAAGGCCTATACAAGAAGCAGCGTCTAGTGCCTTTTGGAGAGTATATTCCATTTGAAGGCGTGCTCGATATTTTCCCAAGTTTGGCCGGTAGTCAGGATATTAAGAGCTATAGTCGTGGTAGTGATCAGCAGTCACCTCTAAAGGTGCGTGGACACAATATAGGGACGGCTATCTGTTATGAGGTAGCTTATCCAGATACCACGCGTAAAAATGCCATCGATACTGACTTTTTGTTGACCGTCTCTAACGATGCCTGGTTTGGCACTTCAGCAGGACCATTGCAACATTTGCAAATGGTACAAATGCGCGCGCTTGAGAACGGGCGCTGGTTTATTCGAGCGACCAATACTGGTGTTACCGCTATCATTAACCATAAAGGTCGTATTGTAAAACGCGCACCGCAGTTTGAGCGTACTGTACTACGTGGTGAGATACAGGCACGGGTTGGTAACACGCCCTTTATGCTTATGGGAAATTATCCTATCTTGATAATAATAACCCTGTTATTACTAATAAGCTATTTTGGCAAAGGTCTAACCACACTTAGAAGACGAGGGTAATAGTAAACTTAATCATAATAATTTAATCAGCGTAAGTTTTTTATTTTTTCTAGGTAACGTCCTAACGCACGTAAATATAAAAGTTTTAAACTATTGATCACATAAGAACTGATTGAAAAAATTATGTTGACATAAGGCACGCGCCTCATACTTAAAAAGAGATAGCTATATACGGTCTATCATCTTTTAGTTGATACTTTCATTTAATGCACGCGATTTTTGATTGTCATCTGCCTTAGTACCAAATTCAATAGTTGCATGTTGTATATTCTGATGCGCCAAATCTTCCTTGATGTTTTCTTTCATAGTAATAGTCTCTTCAAACGTTATATCGGTCTTCGGTACAATATGAACTGTAAGAGCATTCTCAGTGGTACTCAAAGCCCAGATATGTAAATGATGAAAGTTTTGAATAAAATTATAGCTCTCTAAGATAGCAGTGATTTTACTGAGATCAACATTTTGAGGTACTCCGTCGATAGCAAGCTTGATACTCTCTTTTAGTAGACCCCAAGTCGATAACAGTATAACGACTGAAATAATCAAGCTAACTAGAGGATCAACGATATTCCAACTTGTATAGTAAATAATAATGCCCGAGATAACGACACCTACAGAGACCAATGCATCTACCATTAGATGCAAGAAAGCACCTTTGATATTAATATCGTCTTTTTGACCTTTGTAGAATGCAAAAGCAGAAACAGTATTTATAAATACACCTATTAGAGCTGTAATAATAATAACTTTTCCTGCAACTTCCGGTATCGTATCAAATCGACCCAAGGCCTCATACGCAATACCTATAACGATTGTAACTAACAATATGGCGTTAATAAGAGACGCCATTATAGAAGCTTTTTTGTAGCCATAGGTATAAAGCGTAGTAGATGCTTTCTGTGCTAATTTCATTCCAATTAACGAGATTATTAAACTGGCAACATCACTTAAGTTGTGGCTAGCGTCTGCGATTAAAGCTAATGAATTAGTTGAATAGCCCACTATAAACTCGATGAGCGTAAATGCAGAATTTAGACCAATCCCAATATAAAAAGCTTTATTCATATTTTTAGGGTCTGGAGCTTGATGACTGTGGTTATCTGAATTACTCATAATTTACCCTTGTTTAGGTTGCTGCATTTTATTAAAGGTAGAAAATAAGTTTATTGCATATTTTCTATATTGCACAGTCAATATTGCTCTAATACCGTAGACCCACTTATTTTTATCAATAAACTGAGCCACAACTTGATTGTGTGTCCTA
The DNA here is from genome assembly GCF_052259045.1 of Psychrobacter sp. 1Y11. NCBI lineage: Bacteria > Pseudomonadati > Pseudomonadota > Gammaproteobacteria > Moraxellales > Moraxellaceae > Psychrobacter > Psychrobacter sp. 1Y11. The sequence goes on along the minus strand of NZ_JBQQER010000017.1, from coordinate 24,004 downwards.
TCTCTCCTTGGGCGAAAAAAGCGGATTTTACTGTAATCTAACTGGCTTACGTAAGCTTCTTGTTCTCATGTTCAAGCTCTTTAGTATGTGTAGCTTAGTCTTGAATGTTGGTTAGTATAGTTTCATTAGTGTGCTTTTTATGACATGACCACATAAAGGTGTAATCGTTTAATGCTTCAATCAGCATACGAACGGCGCGTTCTTTAATCTCAGGAGTGTAGGTTTGTCTTTTCATTATCGTATTCTCTCAGAAAGATGATTTACCGCTTCTTAACAGCGCGTGTAAAACCTTGCATCTGACGACTAAGCCGGTCTTCATAGTAAACTATCCCAGTATTGTCAGAAACTTAACGTCTTGTGAGGATGTACTAAGTGCTAACTTCAAAATGGTTGAAATACCTACGCTAAATGACGACAAAAAAAGCCTAAGCAATCTAATGAAAAAGTAGATAATAAAAACCCAATCTACATGACAAACAAAAAAATGCCTCTGGGAGTTGACTCCCAGAGGCATTTAGTTTTAAATATAGCTAACGGTTACAGCGTGTTGACGCACACTGTAACGAACAAATAAGCACCTGAACTGCGTTATTTGAACAGCATTAAATGCCCGTGTAGGTGCATTTTATCCAAAATTTGCTTTCATATCAACTTTATTCACTATACATTTTAAAAACCGCTTGTTCGCTCGTTACATCCTCGTGCTGCTCTCTTTATAACCGTTACCCGTCAAATGGGTGGCAGGCTAAGGCGACGACTGCGTTTGACAGAAGGGTAAAGCTCTCGACAGGGGGTTCTAGACATATTGAGCAACGCAATGAGTGGTTATTTGTGCATATCGTAGCGGTATATTGGGTGTATTGCCCTTGCTAGCGTATGACAGCACAGTAGCGGTTAAGAGCGTGTCTAGGCGGTGCTATCAGCCGTAATCTTAACAACCGTAGCTTGATACAGTGATACGGTCTTGATGACGCGATGGGCGATGAAGTCGGCATGACTAATCACATCAAATCCAAGGAATGCACTAAAGTGTTTGTGAGTATGCTAGAAAATACTCATAGATGCTTTAGGGTGAGTGTTCCTTGAAATCTGCTCAAGGCTCCAAAATCAGCATCGGAACTTACTTAGGCTAATTTAAATAGTATATAGCCCACTAGGCTATATACTATTAGACTTCAGAGAAAAATTTAGAATAGTTCTTATACAACAGTCATTTATTCAGTGAGTCGATATTGTCATAGTTGATTCATAAGCTTAGTGTGAATAGAACGAGATCTACGCTTTAGGTAAAGTCTCTTCCTAGCTCATAACTATTCTTTATCTTGGAACCTTGAATACTTTTATTTAATCAACATCCAAGGCGTTATCTTTGTTTTGAATAAGTATTAGATTATCTTGAGCTTTCTTGAGTTTATTTTGTAACACAGTCACTTGTTCTTGTTCTGATAGGTGACGGCTCGATAGCTCGCCATATTGCTTATTCAATATACTATGTTCAGCTTCAAGTTTAGCCTGTATTTGAGTCAGCTGCTCATAAAGTCCTGATAGCTTATCACGTTCAAAGGTTACCGCCTTTAGCTCTCCTTTGATCTCTGCGGTAGCAGTTTGTATCTCATTGCGTTCAGCTGTGACCGTCTTTAGCTCTGACTTAGTGGCTTTAAGCTCCGCCTTTAAACGTGCAATCTCTGCTTTATCGCTATCAGCTGTAGCTTTAAGCGTGGCTACCTCACCAAGACTACTAGTAAGCTCTACAGATTGCTTATCTAATGCGCTACGTGTCTCTACAAGCTGTGATTGTGCTGTTTCTGCTTTAGTTCGTTCAAGCTCTAATTGATGCTTAGTATCTGATAGCGTCTGTTTGGTAGCATCATGGTCAGCTGTGGCTTGCTGAGCCGCTTTAGTTGCTGTCTCCGCAGTAGTGGCCACTTCGTCCAGCTGCTGTAGTAGATCTGCTTGTTCACCCTCTAAGGTTTTAACTGCTTCTTGCGCTTCGTCCGTCTCTGCTTGTGCCTTAACCTTAACCACCTCTAGAGCTTCACGCTCCTTAGACAGCCTATCGTTCGCCATATCAATAGCTGTCTGCCACATATCAGCGCCAAGCGTGTGCAAGCGTTCAGTGATACCGCTAGGTAAATCCACTTGTTGCAGCTCTTGCTCTTCCTGCTGTTCTCGCTTCCAACTCTGCATCGCATCACTAATGGTAGTGAATGAGCCACCGCCTAGCGCCTTACGCACCTCTGCCAGTGTCGGCTTTATCCCTTGCTCCTGTAATCGGTCAGCTGCTGCATGAATATCTTGTGTGGTGAGTGCCATGATTTTGTATTCCTTGATAGTGCATTGTAGTATGTTGTATATAGTATAATACAATATACAACATACTACAATGCAAGGTGTAAAAAAACCCCAAGTCGTCTTGAGGTTATAACTTGTTGGCTAAGACTTAATGATCAGTTAGGTATTCTTCTAGGGCATCATTGATCATGTCCTGATAGTTACCGCCTGTCTGCTTGGCTCTGTCCTTAAACTTAGCAAGAATGCTTGGGCTGATAACACTGGCTTCTGTAGTAAGCGTTTGTGGTTTGATACTGCCACGGATCGCGCCTGACCAGTCGGTGATTTCTGGAATGTCCGATAGATCAATGTCGTCATCGCTAAGCGTTGCTAAGTACTCTAAGTCCGCTTGCTGCTTAGCCGTTAATGGCGGCAACTTATCTATGTGATAACTAACCTTGTTCATATTGTCTCCTTTCAATCTTTGTGGCACGCCTGGCAGAGATAATGCGTATAACCTCAGGCCATAGATTTCAAACACTGCAAAAGCATTGGCCTTTGACTCTTAAGTAAGCCATATATCATAATTGGTAGTAAACATAGTAATTACTTACCTTGACTGACTTTTGGTAAGTAGCTCTCAAGCGCTTTGTTTGGCTTGTTAAAGCTTTCAGGCTCCCGCTGTATGATGTTAATCATTTCACGCTTAAAACTATCAGTACTCATTTTACCGTCATAGCTTAAACCTGGGTGATCGTTATAGTCGTTCATAAACTGCACATTATCAACAATTGATTTGATCTTATCTTCTGACAATTTACCGTCTTTACCAGCAATTTTATCTAATAACTTTTTGTGAAATTTGAGCTTTAAGCCTTTATAGCCCTTCCCTCTTGCTTTTTTTTGATACTCTACACTGACTTTATAATTCGTATTTTCATTTATATCGTTGATAGCTGTTTCAATAACATATCTTCGCAACTCACTAAATTGCTTATACTTATCTTTAACACACATTACGTGTTTAAACTCTTCTATCGTAAACTCTTTGCTGTACTGGTATTGATTAACCCACATTACCACCAATTCATACATTTTTATTGAATGAATACTCGATAACTCACCTATTTCTAATAGCTTGTATTTAGTGAAATTAGCTTTAAGTTGCGTCAAATATGGCAGTATTTTATTTGCGAATGATAATACGACTTCTCCGTTATCCGGATCATAAACAATACTACTAACAAGCCTTGTTTGAAGCGTTTTATTCTCGGGCAAGCTCATAACAATATCGACGTCATATAAACGTTTGCTTGCGTTCTCTATGTCACGATAAACATTCTGTTCGTTCTTAGACTTCTTACCAAAAAACAATGATTTAATATCATCAACTGTTACTTTATATTCTGTGTCTTGCGTGACATTTGGTGCATCAGGCCTACTGTCAATTTGACTGATACAAGCAAGCATGAGCTCTTTATCCGTCTTTTGCATTGTGTACGTTGCTAGGATTAAATCATTTGACTGAACAACTAAGTTATTTTCCATTTCAACTCTGCGCCCATAGTTACATTTAACAAGATCTTATCATAAAATAGAGTTATAAAAAGAGTGTTTTTTATTTATCTCTGTTTTCTGCTCATTTACTCTGTTTTCTGCTCATTTACTCTGTTTTCTGCTCATTTACTCTGTTTTCTGCTCATTTACTCTTTTTATTTCTTGTAAGGTATTGATTTTAACAGGGAAAAATAGCTCTCAAACAGGAATAAACAGGAGTAAACAGGATCAAATAAAAACCCTCAAAGAAACGGGTGATAAATTTTTTTGTGGATAAGTGAAAAATCATCACTTAAACCACGCAGCTTGCCTAAGCAATTTAACCCTGTGTAATGTTTTTTTAAGGATTAGATTAAGGGCTAAATCCTCGACTGGGTGCATTAGTTCTACTCACTTGATGCTGATAGGACTCTAAACCGTCCTGTAGTGCTCTGTGTTGGCTTTCAGAAAGCTTTCCGTCGTATTGCTCGGTAAACGTCTCTAAAGCGGCTTTAAGAGTCTCTGAGTAAGCTTTACGCTGGGTAGTTGGTAATGAGCTCATATCACGAAACGCAAATTTAAACTGCTGACACGTTTTATCTAAGGTATCTGCAAGATGTTCTTTAGCACATTTCCTCGCCTCAGCTGGGTGATTATCATTATCAATATAATCAGTTAACCATTCTGTATAGTTGAATGAGGAGACAACGTCTCGAGTCAGTCTACCAACGTCTCCTGCGCTACCGCCTAGCTTATTGATGATACTAGTTTTAAATGTCGCACGCTTTTGATCAATATCGTCCCTAAAGTCCTCAAAATGCTTAATAAGCGCCAGATACCGCTCTCGTTCAGCTTTAGGATCACGCAAAAGCTTGATAATGGATTTGTTATTTTCAACTAGCGTGTAATCAAAACGTTTGCCCACTTGCTGTAAGTGATCTCTAAACCCTAGCGCTTTATCTTTATCTTCAATACCAAGGCGCTTTGCAAACTCGCTAAGTATCGCAACTTGACGCTTATCAAATTTATCAGGGGCATCCTCTATCGTTTCTCCTTGTGCCCAGCTGATTGCCATTGAATTGTGATGGCGTTGAATTAAACGCATGGCTAAGTGCAGCTTCATACGTTCAGCATACTCAAAGATTCTCTCATCTTTGTGACGGTTTGCTCGAGTGTCTCGATCAACTTGTCTTTGCTGTCGATCAAGTCGAGCAGCTCTTGCTCGTCGTGCTGCGTCATCGAAGGGGTTGGGGGCTGGTCTTGCACTTCGCTCAGTTGCTTTGTTAATTTCAATATTTGACTTTCCGATAGCTTCAGTGATTCCCTCAATTGCTTGTTTTGTGTCGTCAATTCTTTGTGTGAGCTTGTTATTTGCTTGTGCTGTGCCATTAATTCTTTGTTTTGTGTCATCACATCGCTTTGGTAGGTTTTCGCATCGTTTAGCTGCCCAAGCAATGCCTGATTTTGCCTCTTCAACGCATCGTTTTGTGTCGTCAACTCGAATTGCCGTTCTATTATTTTGTTCTGTGCAGTACGTAATGTGAGGTTCTGAGCTTCCAGAGAGGTGTTTTGCAAAATCAGCTCGCTGTTTTGTGCCTCCAATGCTGCCAGGTAGTCTTGCATTTTTCTCAGTTGCCCAAGCAAGTCCTTTTCTAAGTGCGCTAATTCGTCGCTCATTGTCTGCTTCCTGTTTGATATGGTTGTCAGCCACCAATTTATTACGTGCTTTGATGGCGCGGTTGGTGTCTCCTTTTTCGGTCGTGATGCCTCGGCGCTCCATTGCCGTCGCCTCAACGCCCATTTTAATGGTGGGCTGCTGATCAAGCCCCTGATCCTTATAACTGCGCGCATCCATCAATGGCAGATGATGCTGCGCCAACACTTTATTGGCGGTATCTACCCACATCTCCCGAACACGCTTAATCTCTTGCATCGATGACGGCAGATCATGCGCCTTACGTTTTTTGTTGGACCACTCAAACGGGGTCTTAAGCTTTGGATCAAACGCCAAGGTTTTATTCGGTCCAATGGTAGGCGCTCGAGTAGTGACTAAAATATGCGCGTGAAAATTACGGGGATCAGGGTTCTCCTCACCCTCACGCAAATACTTAGAGCTTGGCGGTACATTAGGATCAAAAGGCAATTTCATCACCGGACGATGGATACACACATCAGCAATCACATCCATATCGTCGCAAAGCTTTTGGGCAAAGTTGATGGCCAGCTGATGCCGATCATATTCGTCTAACTCATACGGCAAATTAATCAGCCACTCACGCGCCACCCGACTGTCCGAACGTGTCTCTGCCGCTTCAGCGGTATTCCAAAGCGTCTCTCGATCCACACTCACACCCAGCGCCTTTAGCGAAAATGGTAAAACAATATCGCTACTCATAACCCCAGACTTTTTACTATAGTCATGCGTCTTGCCATATTTGGCATCATCAAGCACATCCCCAGCACGATAGGCCGCCGACGCCACAGCTGACTGCCCTGATTTTCGAGAAATCGCCTTTGTCGCAATATGTACCATCGTCATAAAGAGCCACCTGCTATTGTTGCTTTTTTCACACCACCGCTTTTTGTGGTGTGCGGGGTTTGGGGTTTCCCCAACGAAGAAGGATTCAAAATTAAGATAGTAACGAAGTGGATAGATTAAATTTTGAGTCGTTACTTCGCCCTTAGTCAGGGAGACGCCACCATCAAATACTAAAATAATATATCTGAGGTGTCTGATGCGGTTGTGTTAAAGCTTACCACAAGCGATTGAATGATAGTGAGGTGCTTGCTATGCTGAGTAAAATTTAATCGATAAGGGTAAATCTGATGTCAGTATCTAATAATAAAGCACCTATGTCTATTTTTGATAGTCAAGACTCTAATGAGCTAAAAGAGCGTCAACGGTTAGAAGAGTTAAAACGCCAAGCTAAGGTTCAGCAGGTGAAGCTGGATAAACGATTAAACAAGCAGAAGATTCTAATGGGGGCATTTTTGGGTCAAGTATTGGCAACTGAAGGTGAAACTGAGCAAATGATTCGAGATTACTTCGCCATTCACTTTCCAGATTTTTTAACAAGGAAATCAGATAAGTTTTTATTCAAAAGTATGATCGAGAGTTTAGGTGGTGATATAGGATTGGGTGAGGAAGAGGATCCATTTTTAGCCAACGTAAAAGAAAATAATAAAGAAGCTACTGATCAAAATACAGGCGTTGAAGGCAGAAATACTGATAGCAATAACCAAACGCAATCTGACTCTCTGGCTAATTATAGAGAACAGGATTCGCTACTAGATGACAATAGTCATGCTACTGGTGGAAGTAATCCAAACTATCATGGGTAATAGGTTATGTTTATTGAAAGCCACAAAGCTGCGCTATCAAGCTTTGATGCAAATATAGAGCCGTATATGGTCGATGGTGTAGTGGCAGATAGTGAAGGCGCTTTATCTGTGATGCTGCCACTTGCAAGAAATACGATAGCCATTAAATTTGCAGAAGATGATCATAGCGTTGCGGAAATGGTAGCTCGTGCATTTACTTTGTTTGAAAACTTCTGCACAAGCGATCAAGCATACGCTTTTTACAATGAGATGATGGAAAATCCAAAATTATATGATCGTGTGATGCAGTTCGTTACTCTGATGCTAATAGCTGATAAGCCATTAGGAACCCTTGCCATAAGTAAGGCAGTGGATAAAAAACATGCAAAGCTTTTGAGTGATGTTCGGCTGATTGGTGGAATTTTTGGGTTTTATGATAAAGAGACTAAGGTTTATACAGATGATATCACTTGCATAACTCATCTCAATGGAACAACTAAAGAGCTGACTCTGCCCCCTGAGAAGGTTTTGATGCTGATGAGCTATTACATAAATGGCCAACGTGTATTGACCATGATGCCCTGGTGATGGGTTTAGGTTAAAGTGCAGTTGCACAGGATCATGGATAGTCTTTTACATATCAGCATAAAACTTCTGGATAAAGTCACGAGTCTTGCTCATGAGTCGCTCGTGAAGGGGTTTGCGCTCAAATAGCTTAACTTTATAGTTAGGTAGCGCTTTCACTTCGTTACGGTCAGGTAGCCGCTTGCTAGTCTTATACTTTCTGAGGATCTCTTGCATGACATCGGCTTTCAGATTGTTATCTTTACATAGCTCTTGGTACGCAGCCTCCTTCTCTACGTCCCAAAAGTGTGCAAAAGCCTCCTCTACTGTCTGACCATCTGGCATTTTAGGCATCTGCTCCTTGATGAACTTTTGGATAAGCTCTTGCTTGTCGCGGAAGGTCGGCTCATTCATGATTAAATCGTTCACCTGGGCTTGGTACTGGGCTGCCTTCTCTTCGTTGCCATCGTCTTGCTGCTTATTGGCTTGCTTGAGTAGCTCTAGTATGTAGCCGACATTGATACGATCGCTATGTAGCATTTCAATCTGAAAGTTGATGTCATCGAGTATTGAGGTTTTATCCTGGCTATTCTTGTTCTGGGTGCGAATGTTGCGGTATAGGTCTATATATTTACTGGCAAAATTGGCGAAGTCTTCTTTATTCAGATCTGTATCAGCCTGGTCGTAGTCTACGAAGGTACCTAACTGCTCGTTATAGCGCATCACTTCACGAAAGGCTTTGATAAATGCTAACTGCTCATCTTCAGTCTCTAGTGTATCAACGGCCTTATAATCAGCGCAGATGTCTAAAAGGGTCTTAGCGGCTTGATCGTAGTGCTTTCGTAGCTCATGCATTTCAGGAATGACGGCGATATCTTTCGCTTGCTTGTTGGCAAACAGGGCTAGAGCGTCGTCGGTGTTTTGCTTTAGGTTACGAAAGCAGACGATATTACCAAAGGGCTTTTTATCGTTATAGATACGGTTGGTGCGTGAGAAGGCTTGTACCAGACCATGGTACTTTAGGTTCTTATCCACGTATAGCGTATTTAAGGTTTTGGCGTCGAATCCTGTCAGAAACATGTTCACGACGATCAGAATATCGATCTTGCGCTGTTTTACTTTGGTGGCGATATCACGATAGTAAGGATAGTAGTTCTTGCCTGAATCAAAGTTTGTAGCGAATGTATGATTGTATTGGCCAATGTAGCGATCTAACTTGTCGCGGCTGCTCTCATCAATTTGGGCAGGGGTTTCAAAGCTGGACTCTGCAATGAGCCCATTGTCTTCGAAACTGGCATCGGTCGCTTCGTTGGCCGCATAAGAAAATATCGTAGCAATGGTGAGTGGCTTGAATGTAGGGTCATCGGCTTGCTTTTGCGCTTGAATACGCTCAAAAGCGTCGTAGTACTGCGTGAGTATATCAACGGAGCTGACGCAAAATATGGCGTTAAACTCGCGGCGTTTGGTCTTGGTGTCATGCTTTTCGATGATATAGCGAGCGATATCATCAATGCGTTTAGGGTCGTTATAGACCTCTTGAGTGTCAATGGCGGTGACTTTTTCATCGGCAGCACTGTCGTTTTTGGTGAATTTACCCACATAGTCAATCTGAAAGGGCAGCACGTTTCTGTCACGAATGGCATCCACGATGGTGTAGCGGTGCAAGCACTCATCAAATAGGTAGGCGGTAGTGAGCTTAAGCCCAGCTTTGTTGTGAGCGTTGTCAATCAATATGGGTGTGCCTGTAAAACCGAACATCTGCGATTGTTGAAAAAAGCGTTTGATGTTTCGGTGCGTTTCACCAAATTGGCTGCGGTGACATTCATCAAAGATAAAGACGACTTTTTTGTCTTGTAAGTAGCGGATTTTTTCTTGATGGCGCTCTGATTTGATAGCGCGGTTGAGCTTTTGAATGGTGGTGACGATCAGCTTGTCGTGGGTCTCGCCGAGCTGCTTGACTAAGTTTTTGGTGTTGGTGGTACTGTCTACGCTGCCGTCTTTAAAGGCGTTGAACTCATTGGCGGTTTGGGTGTCCAAATCATTTCTATCGACAACAAACACCACCTTTTCGACATCGGGTAGCCCCATGATGATTTGACTGGCTTTAAATGAGGTCAGCGTTTTGCCTGATCCTGTGGTATGCCAAATATAACCGTTTTTGTCTGAGGCGGTGGCGCGCTCAATTAAGCGCTTGGTGGCATGGACTTGATAGGGTCTGAGCACCATCATGGTCTTGGAGTACTCATAGAGCACGACAAACTGAGCGATCATCTCGGTTAAATGCGTAGGGGTTAAAAACACCTCAGCAAAATCAACGATTTCATTGATCGGTTTGTTGTCGCTGTCCGCCCAGGGAAAGGTAAAATTAAAGTGCTGAGTGCCTTTGGCATAGTAGCGCGTGTTTGCGCCATTACTGATGACGAACAGCTGAACGAACTCAAATAAGCCATGTCCTGCCTTGTAGGCGGCTTTTGAGTAACGCATGGTCTGATGGAATGCCTCGGCAATCTCGATGCCGCCACGGCGCTTAAGCTCGATTTGCACTAGGGGCAAGCCGTTAACCAAGATGGTGACGTCAAAGCGACTGGTGCGCCCGTTTTGGCTGCTGTGGTCAACCATAATCTGATTGCTCAGCTGCCAAATGTTGTCATCAGCGTTTGGCCAAAAAAACTGAATATGGCGTGAGCTGCCATCATCGAATTTGACGTTGAACTTATCGCGCAGCTTTTTGGCACGCTCAAAGGCGCTGCCACTGCCAAGATGACTGATAACTTGCTTCCACTCATCATCAGATAATGGCTGATCCAGCTGATTGGCGCGGACGATTTGCGTCTTTAGGTTGGCAAGGAGTGCCGCCTCGGTGGTAATGGTAACGCGCTCATAACCCAAATCCTGCATTTGCGTCATTAGGCTGTCTTCGAGTTGGTACTCACTTTGCTCAGTCATGTTATACCTTATACAAACATCTGCTGTAATAAGCCTTTTTTCCACGTTTTGGCGTGGTCGATTTGCTCGGCAACGTTATCAATTTTTTGGTCAATAGCGGTTAGGAAGTTGGCAATTTTAGTTTGTTCTTCGCAGCAAGGATATGACATAACAGCGCTTGCTACGGTTTTCCAATCAGCGCGTGGCATCTTTGAACCAGACTGAATACTCGTAAGCTCTGAAAAACCTTCGCTTTGTATATATTGATATAGGTAATTATTAGATATCTCTATACCTGTAAGAACCCAAATCTCAGTAGAGCAGACACCCTTAAAGTCAGGCTGGGCAAATTTATTTAAATATGGACGTAATTTTCCATACAAAACATTAGATCTTTCAAATACGTTTTTCGTGCTTTTTTGATTTTTACTGTCAGTAGTGCCTAGTATTGTCCCTGTACCTTGCGATAAGTGTTCAAGTTCAATGCAAGGTAGATTATTTTCTACTTTAGGATTAAAGCTTTCTGATTTGTTCGTGAAAACGTTGCCAATCAAACTTTCTTCCCAATCCTCAAAATCACTACCATCGTCGGCTTTAAAGCGCAGTTTTTGGCTAAAAAGCTGCTGCATCATGCCTTTTTTGTACTCGGTAAGCAGTTCATGCTTTTGGGTCAGCTCGTCGATCTTAGTATCGACAGCGGATAGAAATGTGGCGATTTTGGTTTGTTCTTCTTTAGCAGGATAATAGATTTCTAAATTCTGTAGTTCAGAAGTATCTAGCTTACCTGCCCCAATACCTGTTGATGTAACTTTATTTTGGATAATGTTTTCTTGAGATAGCAACCATTGAAAAAAATAATATTCGTTCAAATCTTCTTTAGTAATAATAGATTTAACATCTTGATTGAAGGCTACGTCTTTTAAAGCCATCCCCATCGGTATTTTTTTAAACAGCATGCTCCCACGAACTAGAATAAGTATTGAGTTTTTTGGGGCTAACTTTGACCCTTTTTTGAGTCCTAAATCAGTAATATTAAATTCTGATTCGCATATTTTCCTTGTATGCATAGACGCGCCACTAATAAGTGGTATATCACCCATCCAGTAATCTTTGTTTTTTTTTGAGGGAGTACCACCAGAAGCCCATAGAGTTAAATTAATCAGGTTGTTTTTTTCTAAATACCCATCAAACTCTTTAAACCGCAATTTTGGCGTTGCCATCACATTACATCCTTATCTTGTATCACCAGTAGATTCATCACCAGACGGATGAGCACTTCTTTTTGAGTGGGGTCTGATTCAGCGATCAGCAGTGTGAGCGCTGCAAGCCCCGTATCATTGATGATGGCAGTACCCTCATCATTGAATAAGCGGTTGTTACGATATAAAAAATCAACGAACAAAAATGCTGCACTGCGCTTGTTACCATCAGCAAAAGGATGGTTTTTGACGACAAAATATAACAGATGCGCCGCCTTGGATTCGATACTGGGGTAAACTTCCTCACCAAACGCCGTTTGTTGAATATTACCCAATATGGCAGCCAATCCATCACCGCGAGGCTTAGCAAATAGGTCTGTGGCCTCTTTTTTATCCATCAGGTTTGATTTGAGCTGATTCAGTGCCTGCATGGCACTTGGTGCGTCTAAAACCTCGCCGCCTGGTTGCCCCACAGGCTCATGCAACAAACCCTCATCGTAGCGCTGCAACCATAAAAAAGTTTGGGTGTAGCGGCTGATGATCTCGACCAACCCCAGCGCGCTGTCTTTGCTATGCTGCTCAGATTGAGCCGTTTTTTTGATTAAGGCGATGGCTTGCTCAAGCTCAGCGGTGTTTTGCTGCAAACGCTGTTGATTGATGCTAAAGCCTTGGATGAGATGCTCTTTTAAGATGCGCGTCGCCCATTTGCGAAACATCACGCCTTGCTTGGATTTGATGCGATAACCCACGCTGATAATGACGTCCAAATCATATAAGGTTACGGGTTTGTCAGAAAAAGCAATTTGCACTTTTTGCAAATTGCTTTTTGGATCCACCTCTTCATCACCAATCGCGTTATTGATATGGCGTGAAATCACTGAAACATCACGGCCAAACAGATCACTCATTTGGGCTTGGCTTAGCCATACCGTGTCTTGCTCAACATTCACTTCAAGGCTGACTTGGTTGTCTACTTGATATAGCTGGATTTGACTGTCTACGGTGCTCATGACCCTACCTTAAAGGGCGAATCAATGCCCAGCTCTTCACAAAAGCCATTAATGACAGCGTCCGTTTCTTGGCTCTTTTTTTCTAAATCTTGCAGCGCTTTGGCAACGGCTGCGAGATCCACTTCAGGCTCAGCCTCAAACGTGTCTACATAGCGCGGAATGTTGAGATTATAGTCATTATCATGAATATCCTTTAAAGAGGCGACATGGGCAAATTTATCGACGTTTTCACGGGCTTGATAGGTCTTGATGATGGTATCGATATGCTCAGGTAGTAGCATATTTTGATTTTTTTGTTTATCAAAGCAGTCACTGGCATCGATAAAGAAGACGTCTTTATCATGCTTACGGTTCTTTTTGAAGACTAAAACAGAGGTCGGAATACTGGTGCCATAGAAGATATTGGCAGGCAGTCCAATCACTGCGTCTAAGGCATTGAGGTTTTTGATGATGTATTCACGAATATCGCCCTCGCTGGAACCGCGAAACAGGACGCCATGCGGCAATACCACTGCCATTGTGCCATTATCATCTAAGTGATGTAGCATGTGCTGGACAAAGGCCATGTCGGCTTTGGTCTTGGGCGCAAGTTTGCCATAGTCTGAGAAGCGCTCATCTTGAAGCAACAAGGGATCAGCTGACCACTTCGCAGAGAAAGGCGGATTGGCCACAATGGCATCAAAGCGCATTCCGACGTGCTGCGGACGCTTGAGCGTGTCTTCTTGCTTGATATCAAACTTGGTAAAGTTCACGTCATGCAAAATCATGTTCATGCGTGCTAGGTTATAGGTGGTGCGGTTCATCTCTTGACCGTAGATTCTATCTACGTCATTCGCCTCACGCTTGACGCGCAGCAGCAAAGAACCCGAGCCACACGTAGGGTCATAGACTGAGCTTATGGTGTCCTTGCCGCTGGTTACGATTTTGGCAAGTAACGTGGATACCATCTGCGGCGTGTAAAACTCTCCCGCTTTTTTGCCTGCGCCACTGGCAAACTCACCGATCAGATACTCATAAGCATCACCTAACACATCGCTTTCGGTGTTACTCAGATCAAAATCAATGGCATCTAGGTGGCTTAGTACTTTGACGATCAGCTCATTGCGGTCATCAGGGCTGTTGCCAAGCTTGGTTGAGGTAAGATCTATGTCTTCAAATAGGTTAGCAAAATCTTCTTCTGAGTCTGTGCCTAATGTGCCCTGCTCGATGGCCTTTAGCGTATCAGCCAAATCATCAAGAATGAATGCCTGGTCTTGTTTGCCGCGTTTGGCCAGTTGATGAAACAGCTGATTGGGTGCAAGCGCGTAGCCAATCTCATCAATGGCGTTTTCTTTGACTTCCTCGATATATTCAAGATGCTCAGGATTACTGGTGTCAAAATTTGCAAAGTTATCGAAGCCTTCGCCTTCTTCAGCCAAGATATTATTGGCAAAGCGGATGAATTTATCAGATAAGTATTTATAAAAAATAAACCCTAATATGTAGTCCCGAAACTCATCTGCACCCATCTTACCGCGTAGGTCGTTGGCAATATTCCAAAGCTGCTTTTTTAGCTGTTGAAGCTGTTGTGATTGACTCATGATTATCCTAAATTAACATCGTTAGGTGTATAGGTGTATAGGTGTATAGGTGTATAGGTGTATATATATACCTACAATAAATTATTAAAAATCAACGCTATGGATGGACATTAACGCTCATTCAGCCGTGACTCAATCATCTCAGTGAGTAGCTTAGTGACGGTTGTGCGATTATCAAGGACGTATTGTTTAAGCTCAAAGTAGGTATCTTCATCAAGATTGAAATTGACTCGTGTGCTCTTTTTAGGCTTATCAGTGACGTCAGACAACTCAAGCGCGTCTTTTTTATCTTTACTTGGGCGGCCAGCTTTCATAACTCTACTTCCTTATCAAAAAACGTTTTAACCTCGTTGACCAGTTGCGTGATCTCAGTCACGGCACTGCTCTTAGCAGATTCTGTCTCAAATACCGTTTTGCCAACTGAAGCGCTATTTGGATAGCTGACCCGCTGCACGATTCTGGCATCAAGAACGGGCAGATTATAATCTTGTAGCACTGCGGCAACTTCTTTGCCGATGTTAGTGTTTTGGATCGCGCGAGAGACCACAAAGGCGGCTTTGAGCTTACCATCGGTCATCTCGATGCGCTGCTGCACCAAATCAACCAAATCACTGGTCGCCCATACATCATAGGGGCTTGGCTGTACGGGTATCAACACAAAGTCAGCGGCTTTTATGGCAGATAGTGCCAAATTGGTCGCTTGCGGTGAGCCATCAATTACGACGAACTCTTTATCAGAAACATTTTTTAAATCCTTATCAAGCGTTGGCCTATCAAGGCCGATAACAGGAACAGGATTGTCTTCATTAACAGCTCTCCAATCGCGAGCACTGCCTTGCTGATCACTATCAACGAGTAGCACACTATGACCCTGAAGTTGTAGCCCACGTGCCAAATGCGTGGCTATCGTGGTCTTGCCGCTGCCGCCTTTTTGGTTCAGTACTGCGATTACTTTCATGGTAAAGGCCTTATGATGATTATATATTCATACACTCAAATGAGTAAGTACTCATATAAGTATATTATCGCAAAGGGCTAGTAAGCACAACTGAAAGTATTGAGCTTATTAGTATTGGACAGGTCTTGCTATTAAACCGATATGACACGTAGTAAAATGCACTGCTTAATAGCACTATGCGTGTCTAGCGAATAATTTGTATGCTAGTAGCACTATATTTGAAATAGGAGACGATCATGATTAAGTGTCATTTATCAACAATAATGGGTGAAAAGCGCCTTAAAATTGCAGATGTTGCAAGAGAAACTTCTATCAACAGAGGCACAATCACGCGTATGTATCATGAAGAAGCCACTCGAGTAGATTTAGAAGTGATTGAAAAGCTATGCCGCTATTTTGAAATTGAGGTAGGCGACCTATATGAGCTTGTTGACAATCCAGAAATATAACTTCTAAAAATACAAAATAATCTACAGTAGGTTATTTTATCTTGCAATGAGTCAAAATGCGTGTATAATTTTACCTGTAGCAGGACATTTAATTAATTAAAAAATCTAATTAACCTACAGGAGGTTATTATGTATACGTCAGCGCAGCAACCAACAACGTCATCTTGGTTTGATCACAATGTGAAGGTTTTAACCAAGCAACTTATTGAAAACTTACAAATACAGCAAGGTTCACAGCTGGCCAAAATATTGGGCGTGAATCCGATTTTCTATAATGATGAGGCGCTTCATGTATGGGTACAGCGCCAGATAGATGAGGGGTTAATCGTTGATGATGAGGCGATTGGTGTGCTTGAGGCGGCGTTTATTGATTTAATGAATGCTAAAGAAGCTGTATAAATACTTGATTAAAAGAACGAGCAAAGTTTAGCTGATCAAACTAGTAGCTAAACTTTACTCATGTTTTTACACATTATTTTAAAACTTGAAATAAATGAAAAGGCTTTGTGCTTTCAGCAAGTTGAAATAGCAATGGAGTTATATCAGCTTTTCTAAGATTAATTTTTTTAGCAATATCGTCTAGGCTCATTCCTTCTGAAGTTAACTCACTAGTTATTGTATTGAGTACTTGGGAAGTCTCTCTATCCATTGGATAAGGCTCTGACTTACGATAATTATATTTTGCTATTTCTGGGCAGAGCACTCTTGTATAAACCCACTCACTTATGAACCCTAGCTTATGCATTCTATATGCCAGTGCTACTAAAGATACGCCGAACACTTTTTTCAGCTCAATAAGATTGTTGATGGTAGGATTTACATGTCTATATTCCATTAATGCAACTTCGGGCATCAAGAACGCAGATGCAAACTCATCTGCACATCTTTCGACTACTTTTGAATCCAAGTCTTCATCAAGTGATTTACTAAAACTTTCAGACATTTTCATACTGTATATGTCTCTAACTAAATGACCTAGTTCGTGACATGCATCAAAACGACTTCTCTCCATAGTTTTTTGGTTATTAAGAAAGATAAAAGGTGTGTCATCATACCAAACGCTAAAAGCATCAATATATTCCGATTTTACAAAAATAGAAAAAATACGTATACCTTTTGACTCTAATAGAGCAATTAAGTTCCCAATAGGTTTATCACCCAGGCCCCAGTCGTAACGGAGCGAATTAGCCGCTTCTTCAGGAGATAGATGAGATAAATCAGGAAGTTCTGATTGAACAAGTTCAAACTCCTCTTCAAACCAATCATTAAGCATAAAGCCAGTAATGCCATAAGTTAAAGCTTCGGCTTTGACTTTCTTAGTCATTCTAGAACGAGATCTAAAACTAACACTATGTTCATCAATGATTGGTAAGTCACTACCTTTAAAAAAATCGATAGGGAAGCTTAGCACCCTTGAAATATCAACTAAATTAGGCTCAGTATTTCCTTTTAGATAATTTGTTAATGTTCTAGGAGTAATATTTAGCTTTTCTGCTAATTCAGCTTTGCTCACAGCTCGCCTATCGATTGCAAACTGTAATCGATTTGGATTAAACATATATTAGCCTTGAATTGATTAAGCTTTTTTCTTACGCTTGACAGGAACTACTCCTACCTCAACTTTTTCTTTCATACGCGGTGTTGTAGGAATGTTGAACTTAACATCAGGGATTTTGATCCGCGTACCCCAGTCATTGATCTTACCTTTTGCAAATGATTTTGGCTGCGAAAGCTCTAATCTCATTAACTCACCAAATCGGTAATGAAGTAAAGTCCAAATGGTCGTTCCTTTATCAGAGTTTAATAGCGGATAAATATCATCTTTAAGGGTATTTCCCTTAATTGATCTATTGCTTACGTTTCCATCTCGTAAACCTACATACTTGTTACCTGCAAAAACACGAATTGCATGCTCCTTACACGGCGATATTACATATGCAACCCCACCTTTACCATCAACTTTAGTCCAACCAAGAGCACATAGTTTTTCTCTAAGAAAACCTGTAATGTGAAATTGCCACATTGCTAACGGAGCATTAGCTGGAAAAGAGCTTCCAACATGTTGAGTTTTTTCATTAGCGGCCAGAATCACCTCGTAAACTAGTTGAGTTGTAAGACTGGGGTGAATGGCAGCAAGAGCGCTAACGACCTCAGAATTTTCATCAATAAATTTGTCTGAAATAGCATCAAACGATGGTTGTAAAGAGAACATGGCATTTCCGATATATTATCATCAATTTGATGTATAATAATCGGAAATGCCATGTAAGTAAATAGCTAAGCGTCAATAAGATAAATAGAGCGAATTAAGTTCAGTTGCGTTGAGTATTTAGCATAGTTATTCTTATAGCCATAAGGATGGCACCCTAGTGAGGATTCGAAGCTTTGGTTGTGGGCTAATGGTAGCAACGTTTCAACTCGCTAAAATAGTCTGAGTGTACTTCGTTGTGTACTTGCCCTATATATTCTATCTGTGATCGGTGCGCTATATAGTAGACATCGAGCTGCTAGTATTTGCCATAATTATCCTTATAGGAACAGTCTGGTACTTATTTAACCTCTGACTGACTAAAAAGTAATTTTCCTATCCACCAAATGGATTCTCCAAAATTACAAATTAATTGTTCGCCTTGCTTAAGGAAAGACTCGTCTTCGTCAATTTTCGCTAATTTTAGAGCATCTCCAATTTTAGAACTAGTAGGATGTGCATCGCCTAGACGCATATCATAAGCACCAGCGATTACACCAAAGATTTGGCGAGCTCTATCGACTCCTACTTTTTGTGCCAAAATATCTTCTAATAGTTTATTTGACCCGAGTGTCTTCTTATTCTTATGTGTTGAGAGTTGGCGTAGATTGCTAACATTGAGACGATCAGAGAATATACGAATTAATTCCTTTGCTAATCTTAGTAATGAGGTTTGGTCTTTGCTTGAGAAGCGTGAAATTTGTTTTTTAAACTCAGGTTCATCTATTTCATGCGAGAACAAATCAGTATTAAACTCATTTCTAAAACCATCCTCTAACAGCTTCATACTTATAAATAAAAGTTCTTCAACAGCATGCGTAGAAGCAGGTTTAGCTTCAACCTGCGACATTAATAACTCAGATGACACCTTCCCCTCTGGAGCAATGTTATGAGCAGCCCAAATATGCTGTTCCCATGGCGCAAGACGGGCAACATCATAAGCATAAACAGTTATTAAATCAGATGAATTAATTCCAAAGTGAATTCTACACCCAGACGTAGAGTGAATACCGCCTGTTTCTGCCGTATACCATTGCAGTGAAAACCCTTGGTAACTAAGAAGTTCGCTAACTACGTTAGAACGGAACCAGAGCCATCTGCCAATATTTTCATTATTCAAAGAATGAGACGTCATTCGCGTTCCATCAGTTTTAACAATGAACTGAGGAAGTGTCTGATCTTTATCTCCCCGAACCCGTACGCTTATATTTTGATGCTCAATCCATTCGTCTCGCCAAAACTCTCCTTCTACTCGAACTCCTTTATAAACACCTTGATGGCTACCTTGCGAGCTTTCTGAGTCAGTATTTTCATCACTTTCTTGCCCCATCACTGGAGCATCTTCGTCTTCATCAATATCAGTTCGCCAGACTCTAAATGCAGCCCAGCTTCCACCGAAAACGTCTTCTAAGTCTCGAATCAAAAGCTCAAATCTTCCACCATCTCTAGACTCTTCTTTATCTGTCAGATCGGCATATACGCTGTCTTTTAAACTTATAACATTAGCTACTCTTTGGCGGTAGTACGAAAGGCGAAGAGATAGATTTCTTGCTGCTAAATAATCAATAAGAAACTCTTGCTTAATTTCAATTAAAGTATGATCACCATTCTCGTTAATAGTTTCACGAGCAACAACAATGAAATTTTCTGCAGGTCTAACCCAGTTATTTCCATCTTTTATTAAACCAAGAGCAATGACTAAATCAGGACTTAGTATCCACTCTCTTATTCCAGTTACAGGCTGATTGTATTCAAAGACAAGATTCACACCTATGGGTTCTTTGTCATTATATTCATATTGTTCGATTGGAGAATAATAGCCGTTTTCATAAGCATATGGTCTAGTGGTATGGCTAATGCCAACTTGATTCCAGTCAAATCCATCAGCTCTTTCCTTTTGTTCTGGTGGGAATGCAACAGATCCGCACCCAAAAAATTCGCTGTCATAGCCAACGTTTTTAACATCACCTTGTTCTTTATTAGACAACTCTCTTAATGGAACCCAAGTTGAGCTGCCAAAAGTTCTACGAGTTTCTTTTACTTGAAGAATCCAATCACTATTTTTCATATCTAGCACTCCGCTATTAAGGCTATTTTGAATTAATTGCATTCATTCTTTTATTAATTTCATCATCAAGCGCATGTCTTTGTTTCGAGCTTAATTGAACCATAGTCATTCTGAAATTAGCGCCACCATCGGTTAATGATTTGAACTCTTTTGCAGAAATTGCTTTGAAGCCAAATTTAAAGTCTTTTAGTTCCTTGGAATATTTAGCATCTGGTTTGCCACCATACTCACTCTTTATCAAATCCCCTGTTACTGTGCCAGACGCGACAAACCCAACGCCACTTTGATAAAGATATACCTTATCCCCTTCTTGCAAGTTGCAAATATACTCTTTCCATCCTGAGTAGAAGGCAGCAGCTTCGTTGTTTTCAAGCATTTTAACGTGCGCAGATTTGTCATTATTGTAGTTGGTATTGAGCATGAAAGGCTTAGTGCTAAGAATGTTACTAGTATCTCTTTGCTTCGCAATTTCAGGGTTTTTTGCTCTTTCTTCTAATATGTTGTTCGTTTCTTCAATTCCAGCTTTAACAAACTCTAATAATAGATAGCTTTTTGATTTGTCTAAAGTAAGCGTCAATTCTTCCAATTGATTGTTCAAATGGTTGGGTAATCTGATAGATAAAGGAGTGACAGTACTTTCATCTGTTTGGTCAAATATCACTTTTTCTAAGGCTTCTCTAATGCTCATGGTAGTCTCCAGTAAATCGAATTAGTAGAGAACTACAGTACATTTACTTCAAAAAGAAGTCAAGGTATAAAACTACATTATGTATTTTTATACCTTGACTTCTTTTTGATTGGGTTAGTTAATAAAGTCTATACCTTAGCGGAACCAGCTATCTCACCCTTCAAACATATTAACAGACTACTTAAAGCAGACTGTTAGCATGGAACCATCTATAACAGACTTTTGAATTATAAGACTGGCTGCTGTGCTTTTTTCCTATCATTAGCCTATACCCAAAACATAAAACCTTTAAATGATAATCTATCTATCATTAGACTTTTTTATATTATTAAATGATAGTAATATCTTGTTATTATCAATGAGCACTAATTATTAAGTCTAAATAATAGAGGTGGGTTATGACTGTTCGTATTTATGTGAGAGCCAGCACTAAGGATCAAGACGCTACCAGAGCATTGGCTGATTTGGTGGCTTTCAGTACAAGTTATGATGATAACCATGTTGAGTACGTCGAGCATTTCAGTGGTACAAAGCTCGATAGACCATTATTAGCCAAGCTGCTAAAGGACGCTGAGCAAGGCGATATTCTACTGGTTGAAAGCGTGGATAGATTAAGCCGATTATCTCAAGATGATTTTGCAATTCTAAAGCAGCGTATCAAAGACAAAGGCTTGCGATTGGTGGTGGCTGATCTACCAACGACGCATACAGTTAATAATGGCATGACAGGTGAGATCCTAACAGTGATTAACCATATGCTGATCGACTTATTAGCAACGATGGCAAAGCTTGATAACGACAAGCGTAGAGAGCGTATCAAGCAGGGATTGGCTAACAGTGGCTATAAGCCCTCCGGTAAGAAGCCTAATACAACGAAACACAATCGTATTAGAGAATTAGACAGTCAAGGCAATATGACAAAAGAGGAAATCGCTAAGGCAGTTGGTGTTGGCGTAGCTACTGTTTACCGGGTGTTAAAGCCAGGCTCATAGCTGAGGTATTTTATTTTATTTTTTTTCATAAACAGCTGATATATAAGGCTTTACACGCGAGGCAAGAAGGCTTTATTTGCAGAAATAGGTACTCTATTACTACGTAGCTGTGTTAAGAACGGTGTATTTTCATCATTCAATTTCGTTCAATTATGCCCACTTAAAACGCCCTTCGATCTTTATCTAAAGACATCACAGCGTCATATAAAAATCGATTTAATGCAATGAGGCTTCATTATAATCATTATATTGCATTCATAATCGCTTTTCTGCAAAATAGCTTATCTATAATCGCTTGAGCCACTCATGATGAATACCCCTACTTCAGACCCTATTGGCGCAGCATGGCTTATCCGTTATGCCAGCATCGAGCTGGTGTCCCCTTTATATGTCAGCAGTAGTATCGGTGGGCGCAGACAAACCTATAAAGACGGTGACGTCATTCATAACGCTTATCAGGAAACCGCGCGTCCACTGGACACTATCATTGCGCACTTACAGTTTCACATGCGTCATGAAGTACTGAATTTAGAGTTACTGGTTCGTCTATTTGAGCAGGTAGGTGCTGATGACGTACAAGCATGGGTAAACGCTGAGCCGACAGGCAGCTATGCCCGTAGAATGGCTTTCTTGTATGAGTGGCTCATGGGTCAGCAGTTAGCAGTACCGAGTAATTTAGGCGGTAACTATGTGGATGCTCTAGATGCTAAGAAGCAGGTTACTTCAAGCCCTGCGCATGTCATAAAGAATGCTCGTTGGCGTATCAATGACAATCTTGCAGGAACCCGTCATTTCTGTCCTCAATTGGTGAAAACAGAGTTGTTTACGCAAGCCGCTGCACTCGATATTGCCACAATGGTTGACAAGCTGAACGATGAATTTGGGCAAGACTTACTGATGCGTGCCTCCGTATGGATGACATTACGAGAGAGTAAAGCCAGTTTTACTATAGAAGGTGAAGGGAAAGAGTTAAAACGTATTGAACGTTTCGCCGATGTGATGGCACGGCGTACCGGCAAGGGCGATATTCCGCTTGATCCTGAGTCGCTAGCAGAGTTGCAACAAGAGATACTTGGTAGCAAAACGGTCATCCAGCAGTATGGCGTCCGTCAATCTCCAGTTTTTGTGTCGCATACTCAGGTCAATGGCTTTAAAGAGATTGTGCACTATATTGCGCCACCTGCTGATGACATTGCTGAAAAGCTCAAAGGGTTACAGGCATTTATGGAAAAGACCGAGGGACAATCGGCACTGATACGTAGTGCGGTTGCTTCCTTTGCTTTTGTGTATATTCATCCGCTAGCGGATGGCAATGGCCGAGTACATCGCTTCCTAATTAACGATGTACTCAGACGCGACCAGATCATTCATGAGCCGATTATCTTACCTATATCGCAAGCCATCGCTGAGCATCCCTCAGACCGTCATGCCTATGATAAAATTTTAGACCGTGTATCCGTGCCACTTATGGAGCAAATCCGTGATCATTACAGCTTTGATAAACAAGCGATTACTTACCCTGATGGTATTCGCTCAAACTTAAATTTTGAAGACAGTCACCTTATTCAACCGGCATGGCGCTTTATGGACCTGACGCCTCATGTTCAGTACTTATCAGGACTGATTGCGCATGTTATTGAAAAAGAGATGCATAACGAGTCACAGTACCTAAGACAACATGACCATGCACGACTGGCGATAAAAGAGATTATTGAGATGCCCAACAGCTATGCCGATAGAATCATTCGTAGCATGCTGCAGAATAAGGGTGCTAAAAGTAATAAGCTATTGAAAGATTATCCGTTTTTGGCAAATGATGAGGTTTGGGACGATATTTTCTCTGTGGTTGTAGAGACATTTAAAGATGAAGCAAATGGTTTGAATAGTTAGAACAAACTCTGCTATACGCAGGAAAGTCTGCCTTAATAATCAAGCTCAAGCTAGTATTTGTGTCATCGTTACGATAATGATTCGTTTATAAAAGATTCGGCTAAAATACTGTCACCTGAAACGTAATCAATATTTTTCTTACTTAAACAGAATATATTAGAGGAACTTTGATAACAGACAATTTTTATTTGACAAGGTTATTACAGATCCTCAAAATAATTTTGAGTATTTGAGTATTTGAGTATTTGAGTATTTGAGTATTTGAGTATTTGAGTATTTGAGTATTTGAGTATTTGAGTATTTGA
>NZ_JBQQER010000016.1:0-46897 GCF_052259045.1 Psychrobacter sp. 1Y11 | reverse complement strand
CATATTTAAAACGAATTTAAACTCTCGAGTTTAAGCAAGTTTCGCCTCAAGTATTAGTTTACTTGGGGTTTTTTTGTGTCTGTATTTCTCCTTAAAGCCTTTATCTATAATCGCTAGATACTTTCTCTGTATTTATTTTTACTAAATGGTCTACTCTTTAATAGTATATTCGCAATAAATTTGCATGTATGTCTTCTATCTTTCAAAAATTGGTGACCTAGTTCTATAAGATAATTCTGTGACCAAACGGTGACCAAGACCTATTCTATAATAAAAAAAAGCAAAAAATGTTATTTCAAGCTCGGCAACTGTACCGCCACCTCGAAATAATACTCCTCTTTTATACGAATACTCACTTTGCCATTGTGAGCCTTAGCAATCGCTTGCACGATAGATAACCCTAAGCCTGCTCCCGCTTGATGCTGATGATTTTTATCTTGACGATAAAAGCGCTCAAACAGTTTGTCAGCTTCGCTTTGGGCTAAAGGCTCATGTAATTTATTGGTGATGGTTATTTTCGTTTTTTCAGAGTTATCAGTCGCCGCTTTAATCACTGATTTAATGACTATGACACTATCGCTCACCGCGTAATAGATGGCATTGGACAGTAAATTGGCAAATAGCCTTTGTAGTAAGCTGTCGTCTCCTAATACCGAACCAAACGCGCCACTTTTTTCAAAAGTTATCCCACTCTCTTCTGCTATTAGCTCAAAGTAGTCCATAAGTTTAGTGAGTAGAGCGTCAATATCGATAGGCTTTAGCTGCGAGGCGTTAAGCCCCTTTTGGGTTTTGGCGAGCAGCAACATGTTATTGACCAGACTCGATAACTGATCGAGGGTGTCATGCTGATGATGGAGCTGCTCGACATATTCTGCTGTATCTCTAGGCTTGCTGAGCATGACTTGGGTTTGTGTACTTAGCGTCGCTATAGGCGTGCGCAGTTCATGAGCGATGTTATCTGAAAATCGTGACAAGGATTCAAAATTACTTTCAAGTTTTGCCATCATTAAGTTATAAGATTCAGCCAAAGGACGCAGCTCTCGAGGCATTTCATCAACTTTTAATCTATCATCCAGTTTTTCAGGACTAATACTCTTCATTTTTTGTACGATAGTCGATAATGGAGCAAAGCCCCAATAAACACTCAATGCGGCGATCGACACTAACAGCAGGGTAATGACCAATAAGATCAGGCTAAGCTGGCGATTAAACTGTAATAAATACTGATGATGGACATCAATTGGCAGCGCAATAAGCACCAATGCTTGCTCATTTTCGATAACGATAGCGCGGTAATGCCTGTCGTTTATATGAGTGACAAACTGCTGCTGCGCGTTATTTTGCCACAAAGTTAATAGATTAAAGTCATTGTCCAATTCATTAGCAAAGCTGCTAGGGGCAGTAGATAATAGCTGTCCTTGTTTATCAGTAATGACGGTCTTTAGATCATAATCAAACGCTGAAGAATGCAGGGGATTAGCTGCCATTGCCATAGAGGGATTGGACGGTTCTAATGATATACCGTTAGGGCTTTGTGGCTCAAAGTCGCTCAGACGCTGACGCCAATTAAAGGCGGCATGAGTGATAATCTCAGCGTCCATTTCTTCAAAATGACCTTTCACTGAGTGCTGAACCCAGATATAAATCACTATCTGTGAGAGCACCACAAAGATAGTCAATAATAATAGCGTGCGCCATAACAGGGGCAGGCGACGACTGTCAGCGTTATAAGCCATGCTATTTCACATCGACCACATTAGTTTGAGCAACAGAACTCTTATTACGCTCATTACTTTCATCATTCTCAGCGTTTTGTATTTCCTCTAACTTATAACCCATGCCGCGTACGGTATGGATTAGCTTCACCGCAAACTCATCATCTACTTTCAGCCGTAGCCGCCGTATCGCCACATCTATAACATTGGTATCGCTATCAAAATTCATATCCCAGACTTGCGAGGCAATCACCGAACGCGGTAATACTTCGCCTTGGCGCTCAAGCATGAACTGTAATAAAGCAAACTCTTTTGCCGTCAGCTTGATGGGCGTTTCTCCTCGCTGCACCGTGCGCTTAGCAATATCTAGCTTGAGATCTGCAAGTTGCATGATCGTGCTTTGATAGTCCGCTTGATTGGCACGTCGCAATAAGCTTTTTATTCTGACTATTAATTCTGCAAAGGCAAAAGGTTTGGTCAGATAATCATCACCGCCGATCTCAATCCCCTTCACTCTATCGCTTAGCTCATCTTTGGCCGTCAAAAATAGCACAGGCGTATGCTTGCCTGCCGCGCGATAATTGCTCACTAATTCAAAGCCACTAACATCGGGCAGCATCACATCCATAATGATGACATTGAAGGTATCCGTCATCATCGCATGGTAGCCATCTAACCCCGTCGCTTGATGTTCAACGATGAAACCTGCTTCGCTCAGACCCTTTTTTATGTACTCGCCAAGCTTTATCTCATCTTCTACCAATAACACTTTCATGCTTTATCCTTGTCATACTGCTTAAGCTTATTAGTGGCTATTCTTATATTTTGTAGCGCGGACTTTTATCATCATACTAACGCAAT
Organism: Psychrobacter sp. 1Y11; assembly: GCF_052259045.1. Lineage (NCBI taxonomy): Bacteria > Pseudomonadati > Pseudomonadota > Gammaproteobacteria > Moraxellales > Moraxellaceae > Psychrobacter > Psychrobacter sp. 1Y11. The sequence continues at coordinate 44,321 of NZ_JBQQER010000016.1, read as the reverse complement.
AGCACTATTAGCAGTACTTAAATTAGTGAAGATGACAATATTGTCATCTTGTTGTCATCTACCTGTCAGAATGGATAAGTTATGCTTTAGACTGAATTAATATCCTAAAGTCCCACTGACCCTAAACCAAATTAATTAAGGATTAACCATGTCACTCTTTAAATCAAAGTCTTTACCTAAAGCAATCGTAGCCACAGCCGTCGCTCTAGTCGTATCAACGTCAGCGCTAGCACACGATCCTAAAATGCATGCTGAAAAAGACCAAATGAATTGTGAAAAAATGGAAAAGCACATGCAGATGATGGATAAAATGGATCATAGCAAAATGGATATGAATGATCCTGCCATGAAGGCGATGATGGCCAATATGGGAAAAATGAAACAGATGCATCAAAAGCACTGCGTAACCGCTAAAAGTGACTCTTAAATATTGATTCTATAAACCCTTTATTACTGCTAGATAGTGTCATCAACCAGTAATGAGGGTCTATAGAAACTATTTTTAGACGCTAAGAGTAGGGCATCAAAGAAAATGGATTTTAGGATAAACCCATGAAGTTTTTACTAGGAGTACTTTTTACTGTCGTGGTCGCTACTGTTGGTGTCTTTACTGTGGTTATGAGTGGTGTCATTAATATTGGCGCTGATCAAGGACATAGTCCATTGGTTTATGATTTCTTGGAGACGGCTCGCACCCGTTCAATAGCCAACGCTAGCAAGGACATTATTGTTCCAGATTTAGAAAAAGTAGAGATGATTAGCTCAGGCGGTGCCGACTACAAAGATATGTGTGCAGGCTGCCATTTGTCTCCTGGGGTAGAGAGCACTGATTTTAGTGAGAGCCTATATCCTAAGCCACCTAATTTTACTAACGTGGAAGTGGTTGAGCGTTATAAAACGGATGCGGGTGCTCAGCAAAGTTTTTGGGCGATTAAGCACGGTATTATGGCATCAGGTATGCCAGCGTGGGGCGCTTCTCATGATGACGATAGAATGTGGGCAATGGTGGCTTTTATTAGATCATTACCTGAATTAGATGAGAATCAATATACCATGCTGACCACTAGAATAAATGACGATATGTTAGATATGTCACTTAATAGCGACATGATGGATATATCAGACGATGGAGCTGGAATGCAGCATTAATTCTTTCCTATTCTTCCATAAGAACGCAGTGCTAAATAGTGCTGCCTTTTGGGATTTTAGTTTAGCCTCTGCTATTTTTCTACTAGTAGAGTATAAGTTTTGAAGAGTCCAGCAGATAAATAGACACTCAGGAGTGGTTTATGAAACGCGATATTACTAAGCTTTTTTATAAAAATAACTGGAAATTTGGTCGAGTCCTTTCAGCGATGTTTATATTACCGTTGTCGTTAACGCTCGCTGCTTGCAACCCTAACTCCACGGCTGCCGATATAGAGCCAACTACAGAGCCAGCGCTTGCCACCCAAAGTGCTCAAATAGAGCAGCCACAAGCGCAAATGATGTCTGTCAGTACTCATTCAGGTACTCAGTCGACGATTCTACAAAACGTCTCAGCGACAGTCTATAAAGATGCCAACTGTGGCTGCTGTAAAGAGTGGATTGGTCATGCCGAAGACCATGGCATGACGGCTGACGGGCAAGATGTCGCCGACTTAGCGGTATTTAAGCAGCGCTACGGTGTGCCTAATAATATGCGCTCTTGTCACACCACAGTGACCACTGATGGTTATGTGTTCGAAGGTCATGTACCCGCCAAACACGTGGCAGAATTTTTAGCCAACCCACCAAGCGAAGCGATCGGTCTGGCAGTACCAGGTATGCCTATGGGAAGCCCAGGTATGGAATATCAAAATAGATTTGATCCGTATCAAATCATGCAAATCAACAAGGATGGTAGTAGCACGGTTTATGCACAGATTGAATCGCCGCAGCAGCAACTGTAGTTTGAATCTTTCTACACGTGTAAAAAGACAACAAAGCATTTTTAAAGATTTTTCTGCTTATTGAATCCTTATTATGAGTAACCCTATGAATAATAATCACAAGCTTAACCGCCGTCATTTTTTGACTGGCTCCTCTGCTTTAGTAGGGGCGTCAATGCTATCTAGCCTGCCAACGATTGCTAATAGTGCTTTAGGTAGCTCGCAAAACAATGCGGTTATCAATAGCGATAGACCTAATCATAAAGTGCCAATACTTACGGGCAACGAGTTCGATCTTTATATTAGCAAAAAGCCAGTTATCGTCAATGGCAAGTCAAGCATGGCCACGCTGATTAATGACTCACTACCTGCGCCAACGCTGAAGATGCAAGAGGGCGATACGGTGGTGATACGCGTGCATAACCAGATGAATGAGTCGACCTCTATTCATTGGCATGGTCTGCTCGTGCCTTTTGAGATGGACGGTGTCCCCGGTATTAGCTTCGATGGCATACCAGCAAATAGTACCTTTACTTATAAATTCAAACTTAAGCAATCAGGGACTTACTGGTATCACTCGCATACTGGCTTTCAAGAGCAGACCGGTATGCGCGGCGCGATCGTCATCGAGCCAAAAGCAGCGGAGCGTTATCCTATAGCCGAAGATCATGTGATTTTGCTCAGTGATTGGACGCATCGTAATCCGCATACTTTATTGAAACTACTCAAGCAGCGCGCTGACTTTGATAATTATCATCTACCAGATTTCAAAAAACTACTCTCGGATATCGCAGCCACCGATATAGAGGCTGCTTTTGATAAGCGCAAAATGTGGAATCAGATGCGCATGATGCCGACTGATTTTAGTGATCTATCAGGTGAAACCACGTTTACTTATCTGATTAACGGTAAAACTACCGCCGCTAATTGGGCGCAAATAGTCAAAGCAGGACAGCCTGTCAAGCTGCGCTTTATTAATGGCTCCGCGCAGACCATATTTGATGTGCGTATTCCTGGACTCAAAATAAAAGTAGTGGGTACCGATGGCAATGATGTCGCGCCAGTAGAGGTCGATGATTTTCGGATTGGTGTGGCTGAGACTTATGATGTCATCGTCACGCCCACTCGTGACGCGCATACTATCTTTGCGCAAAACATCGATCGTACTGGCTATGTTGCGGCTAGATTGGCCACTTCGAATGATGCTCGTTCTGCTGTTCCTAAGATGGACGGTATTGAATGGCTAACGATGGCTGATATGATGGGCGCCATGGGTGATAAAGGCTATAAGGCGCACCATGCTAAGACTGAGTATGATTTTAAGACCGATATGCGCGTCGATAGTCCGCGTATGAATCTAGATGATCCTGGGATCAATTTGCGGGAAGTCGATAGAAACATACTGACTTATAGTCAGCTGCGTTCTGTTGGCAACGAAATCATGAGCGAGCAGCGCAAACCCACTCGCGAGCTTGAGATTCATCTAACGGGTAACATGGAGCGCTATATTTGGGCGCTAGACGGCATTATGTTTAAGGACGCGCCGCCTGTCAATATTAGGCCGGGTGAGCGCGTCCGTATTACTTTAGTCAATGACACGATGATGAGCCACCCGATGCATCTACATGGCATGTGGAGTGATTTGCGTATGCCATCAGGAGAGCTGCAAGTACGCAAACATACTATCTTGGTGCATCCTGCGCAAAAGATTAGCTTTGACGTGACAGGCGAGGCGGGACGATGGGCTTGGCATTGCCATCTGCTTTATCATATGGAAGCGGGCATGTTTAGAGAAGTTGCTGTCGTTTAATGAATTGTGCAAGGTGAGTTTTATTATGAAAACAATCAAAAAAAATCTGCCATTCATTGGCTTGTCGTCAGCGGTATTGCTAGCGTCACCCTTGGTAGCAGCAGCTGAAATGAATATGTCGGATATGGATCACAGCAGCATGGACATGTCGGATATGGATCACAGCAGCATGGACATGTCGGAAATGGATCACAGCAGCATGGACATATCGGATATGGACCACAGCGGTATGGATATGTCAGATATGGACCATAACAGCATGAGTATGTCAGATATGGACATGTCAGGGATGCAAGGCGGAGAGCCGCCTGCTGACGCACGTAGCCCTGATTACTCCAATGGCGTAGGTTATGGTGAATTTGGTAAGCCTGTGATGATGGGCAGCCTGCCGACTTGGGGCGTATCGGTAGATGATTTGGGTTATCAATTCGAAGAGGATGCAGTCAACTTTGAGATTGAGGGCTGGTATGGCGATGATAGTAATCGTCTTAGAGTGCGTACTGAGGGTAGCGTAGCGACCAAAAATGATAAAGACATTGAGAGTCTGAGCTCGCTTGCTTATTGGCAGCCGCTCAGCATCTTTTGGAATGGCGAAGCGGGTATCGCTTATAATACTGAAAACGATAAATCGGCGCTGATGGCGGGTATTGTCGGCACTGCGCCATACTTCATTGAGACCGATGCTAGAGCTTATGTTTATACTGACGGTCAAGTTCAGCTTGATCTTGGTGCAGAATACGAGTGGCGCTTAGATCAACACTGGGTAGTGATACCCGAAGCTGAGTTAACGGTATTTAGCAAGGATGATACTGACAATAACATCACAAAGGGCTTTAATGAGTTAGAGACTGAGGTTCGACTCACTTATGAGATGCTCAGTCGTCAGCTGTCCCCTTATGTGGGCTTTAGCTATGAGACCGCATTATCAGATGCTAGAGATCTGCGACGTCAGAATAATAAAGACGTCGATACAAGTAGCGTCACGGCAGGGGTGAAGTTTTGGTTTTAGAGTAAGCTAATACTATATTCATCTCAAAGTGAAACTGTTACGAGATTAAGCGCTCTACTGGTATAAATTTTACTGGCGTGCTGTTATCACAGAGGCTGCATAAAATTCATCCCAGTAGCGCTATATCATTTTTAGAGTGAATCGACTATAGAAGCTCAAATTTTGTGAAACTGTTTTACTATCTGCTTTACCTCTAACTTAATTATCAATACTGGCATCTATCAATATAGGTGTCATTTTTGGAGATAATCACATGGATATGAATAATAATAAATCGCAAATGAATCCTTACGTCAAGTTTGGTCTGATGATACTCACCTCGACTATCGTCATGTACATCATGATGTATCTCAATACTTACCAGTGGGATCACGTTTATTTTAGCGAAACTCGTGCTTATATGGCGTTATATATGGGCGCGATGATGGCGATCATTATGCTGGCTTTTATGACCAATATGTATAAAAAAACCAAGGTCAATCTGATGATTTATGGCCTTAGCGTCTTTTTGTTTGCCTTTGGTCTCTGGGGCGTGCGCTCACAAGCCACCGTCGATCAAGTCGATTGGATGCAAGCGATGATTCCGCATCATTCTATTGCTATTTTGACCAGTACACGGGCTGACATCGAAGATCCGCGAGTACGCAAATTAGCTGACGATATTATCGAGGCGCAAAAGCGTGAAATCGGAGAGATGGAAGCTTTGGTTGAAGAGTTGAAATAGCACATTTGAGTTTATCACTGTGTTATTGCCATCTGACTACCAGCAATGTTGAATGTTAGATTTTGATCGATAAGCACAGCTTACCGTCTTTGAGGAGGAATGATATGAAACACGCTGACAGTAATAACTCTAACAAAGGTGGTCAGTACGATAAAGTACCCGTAAATTATAGTGATACGGTTTATATCTGCCCGATGCATCCTGAAGTTCGAGATACTGAAAAGAGCGATTGTCCAATATGCGGTATGTTCCTTAAACCTGAAGACCAAATTGTTAAAGAGGCCGCTGAATCCAATAGCAATGAAGATAGTCACGCCAACTGTCATAGAGAAGGTAGTAATAGCGGCGAAGTAAAATCTATCAAAGGCGGTAAATACGACAAAGTGCCCGATGGTTATGAGGGCACGATTTATACCTGTCCGATGCACCCTGAAGTTAGAGACGTTAGAAACAGTGGCTGCCCGATATGCGGTATGGCACTAGAGCCCGAAACGATTACTATCGGCGAGGAAGATACCGAAGAGCTTGACGATATGACGCGGCGCTTTTGGATTTGCACCGTACTGACCTTGCCGCTATTTATCTACGCCATGAGCGATATGGTTGGCATAAACCTAGATCAGATTGGCTCTTTTGATATCTCTGGGCAACTGAGTCAAATCGTTCAATTAGTGCTAGCGACTCCAGTCGTGGTTTGGGGCGCGGCGCCTTTCTTTGTGCGCGGTTGGCAGTCGATTAAGAGCCGCAATCTCAATATGTTTACCCTAATCTCTTTAGGCGTAGGCGCAGCTTATGGGTTTAGTATTGTCGCCACCTTTTTTCCGGGTATCTTTCCAAATAGCTTTCGAGGCGCTAATGGACAAGTCGGTGTTTACTACGAAGCCGCCGCTGTTATTACAACCTTAGTCTTGCTCGGTCAAGTGCTAGAGCTCAAAGCCAGAAGCCAAACATCAGGTGCGATTCGAGCTTTGCTTGAGCTAGCACCGCCAACGGCAAGGCGGGTCGATGACAAGGGTAATGAAAACGAGGTGTCACTGGACGAAGTCGTTACTGGCGATAGGCTAAGGGTTAGACCCGGTGAGAAATTACCGGTAGACGGCACGGTAATCGATGGCAGTAGTAGTGTCGATGAGTCCATGGTCACAGGTGAACCTATTCCGGTGTCCAAGGAGCAAGGTGATAGCGTCACAGGCGGTACGGTAAATGGTACGGGCACGCTACTGGTTAAAGCGGTTAATGTTGGCGCGGATTCAGTACTGTCCAAAATCGTACAAATGGTTGCGGAAGCTCAGCGTAGCCGCGCGCCCATTCAGCGCTTGGTGGACCAAGTGGCGGGCTGGTTTGTGCCTATTGTTATCGTTGCCTCCATCATCACCTTTATCGTTTGGGCGCTATTCGGCCCTGAACCGGCGATGGCTTATGCTATGGTCAATGCGATAGCGGTACTGATTATCGCTTGCCCTTGTGCACTCGGTCTGGCAACGCCTATGTCTATCATGGTCAGTACGGGTAAAGGCGCACAAAATGGCGTATTGATCAAAAGCGCTGAAGCGCTTGAGACCATGGAGAAGGTCGATACTATCGTCGTTGATAAAACCGGCACGCTAACGGCAGGTCGTCCTGAGCTGACAGCGATTGACGCGCTGACAGATCAGGATGAAGATGAGTTTTTGGCACTGGTCGCCGCAGTTGAAAGCGCCAGTGAACACCCTTTGGCAGAAGCTATCGTCAGAGCGGCAAAAGATAGATCGCTTACTATCCCTAAAGCCCATGACTTTAATTCAACCACAGGCGAGGGCGTAGAAGCCATTGTTAATGATAAAAAAGTCGCTATCGGTAACTCTAAGCTAATGGATAGCTTAAATAGCTTCGATCAGAATTTGTCTACTAAAGCCGACGTCCGTAGAAAGGAGGGCGAAACGGTGATGTTTGTCGCTATAGATGGCACGGCAGCTGGCATCATCTCCGTGGCTGACCCTATCAAGCAGAGCACTAAGGAAGCTATAGGATTACTGCACGAAGCCAGGCTAAAAGTTGTCATGCTAACCGGTGATAATCAAAAAACCGCGCAAGCCGTCGCGAGTAAACTAGGTATCGATGACGTCCATGCTGATGTGTCGCCCGAGGATAAAAACCGCATCGTCAAAGAGATGCAAGATAGCGGTAAGTTGGTCGCGATGGCAGGCGACGGTATCAATGATGCTCCTGCCTTAGCGCAAGCCGATGTCGGTATCGCGATGGGTACAGGAACTGATGTGGCGATGGAGAGCGCTGGGGTTACCTTGTTAAAAGGCGACTTAATGGGTATAGCCAAAGCCCATAAGCTTAGCCACTCGACCATGCGTAACATTAGACAGAACTTGTTTTTTGCTTTTATTTACAACGCTATTGGTGTACCGATTGCCGCCGGTGTGCTTTATCCTGCGTTTGGTCTATTACTCAGCCCGATGATAGCGGCGGCGGCGATGAGCTTATCATCGGTATCGGTAATTGCGAACGCGCTTAGACTGCGCCGATTAGAGTTGTAAGTATCGTATCAACACAAATGTATCAAGACAAATAATACCGATAACTAAAGGATGGATATGGTATAAAAAGAGGGTCATAATAAGACTGATACCGGAAAATCAAGGAAGAGCTATGACAGGGATTGAGTTTTATAGCAATGGTCATATTATCAGTGAAGCGGATAGTATGCGTCAGAAGTTAGGCGTTTTGGCAAAACAGTATGGGGCTACCTCAGCCATTATCGTCACCGATGGGGGTATCACCGAGCTTGGCTATGTTGATATCGCTCGGCAGTCGCTAGAAGCCTCAGGGGTAAAAGTTACTGTATTTGATAATGTAGTTGCCGATCCGCCGATTGCAGTAGTCAATCAAGCTATCGAGATGGCAAGAGCGCAGCAATGCGATCTAGTGATAGGTTTGGGCGGTGGTAGCTCAATAGATACCGCCAAGATCGTTGCTTTATATCCCAATAACTTTGATTCTATCAACGATATCTTAGATGCCGATTTAAGTACCTTCAAAAAACTACCGCTATTTGCTATTCCCACCACCGCGGGTACGGGCGCTGAGTCTACTTTTGTCTCGGTCATTACTGCTGAAGATGGCAGTAAAAAGGCTATCTACACTCCCAAAATCCTACCTGACGTCGCTATTCTTGACGCCACCTTAACCTTGAAACTACCTCGTCATATCACTGCCGCCACTGCCCTTGATGCGATGGTGCACTGCATCGAGGCTTATACCAGCCGCACCAAAAAGAATGCTATCTCGGATGCCTTAGCGCTTCAAGGCTTGCAAATGCTTTGGCACAACTTCGAGCAAGTCCTTAATCATGGCGATGACCTTGAGGCTCGCGCTGAGATGTTATTAGGCTCGACGCTGGCAGGAATAGCTTTCGTCAATTCCTCAGTAGCTGCTGTGCATGGCTTGTCTTATCCTTTGAGTATTAATTTTCACATTCCGCATGGGCATGGCAATGCGTTAGTGATGTGTCCGGTATTTAGCTTTAATCTACCAGAAGCGGCGCCGCATTATGCTCAGCTCGCGCGCGCAGTTATGCCACAGACTCATGCTATGACTGACTTAGATGCGGCAACAGCCTTTATCGCGCAATTAAAAAGCTTCTTAATATCAAGTGGTCTTGAATATCGTCTAAGCGAGCTTGAAATCACTGAGAATGACATTCCAGCTTTGGCAGATATCGTGCTCAATACTTACGCGCGTCTGATCGCTACCAATCCCAAAGACATCAATTTAGCTGAAGTAACGGCTTTGTATAAGGAGATATGGTAGTAACTTAGATATGATCAATTGAAAATAAAACGCTTATAAATTTATATCAGTAGCGCTATAACACTTTTAGTGTAAATCGGCTATATAGTATTTTAATAATCTTAAACTATGTCGCTTATGGCAAGGAAGTCAAATAACTCTTAAGGATAATTGTTATGTCAGATAATCAGGCAGCACCTCATTTAGAAGTCATCGTTGATGGTTTTCATTATTTAGAAGGGCCGCGCTGGTATAAAGATGCGCTATGGTTCGTTGATTTTTATACGCAAGGCGTTTACCGCGTCAATGAAAAGGGAACTGCTGAAAAGGTAGTGGAAGTTCCCGAGCAGCCATCGGGATTAGGCTGGTTACCTGATGGACGTATGCTAGTGGTGTCGATGAAAAATCGTAAGGTTATGCGTCTTGAGGACAATGGCGAGCTAGTGGTGCATGCCGATATCTCAGCGCATTGCGGCGGTCATGCCAATGATATGGTTGTCGCTAATAATGGTAATGCTTATGTGGGTAATTTTGGCTTTGATTTGATGGGCGGCGAGGATTATAAAGCGGCGGGGCTAGTGCTAGTCAAGCCAGATGGCAGCTCGCAGATAGTGGCAGAAGGTTTAGCCTTTGCCAATGGTATGGTGATCTCAGCGGATAATAAAACCTTAATCGTCAATGAGTTATTTGGTAATAGAATCTCGCAATTTGCTATCAAGGATGATGGCACGCTAGGCGATAGACGCGACTTTGCAAGCTATGGCGAGCTTGGCGATGAGCCTGATTTGATGACTCGTATCGGTAATGCCAAGATTTTACCTGATGGCTTAGCGTTAGATAGCGAAGGGGCGGTTTGGATTGCTAATACCCTAAATCAGCAAGCGCTGCGTATCGCTGAGGGCGGTGAGATATTAGACACGGTCAATACGCCATCTGAAGGCGTGTTTGCGGTAGCGCTGGGCGGTAAAGACGGCAAAACACTGTTTATGTGCGCGGCTCCCGACTGGGATGAAGACTCACGTAAGTCTGAAACTAAGGCTCGTATGCTGGCGACGCAAGTCGAAGTGAGACATGCAGGAACGCCTTAATAATCAGTCGTTAAAGACTAGCGAAAAAGGTACGCTAGAGAAGTTAGAGAGAGCCATTTTGTTTTATAAATAAACTTATTTAAACATCCTTAAGTCCTAGACAAGGAAGCCTACTGTGAATAAAAATATAGATAAAGAAACGAACAGTTCAGTAAGCCAGACAGTGTTGAAAAAAACATTAATAGGCGGATCATTACTAGCGCTTTTGGTCAGCTCAGGCTGCGCCACTAGCTCACTGTTAGACGACAATAGAGTCACTACCACCAGCTCTGACAAAAGCGTGCTTTCGCAAGATCAAATTATCGCTTTTGGTCGTCCCGCTACGACGTTGCCACAAATGCCGATGGCTAGTATGGTGATTGTCGGTAATAAAAACAGCTATGTGCTCAGCCAAGGCGGCACGGAGATGGTCAATTTACTCACCAATTTGACCGCCAAAAACATCCAAGTCGAAAACGATATGAGCTTTAACGTGCCGAATAATGATGGCTACTTTCAAGGACAAATGAAGCTGTCCTACGCCAAATTAAAAGATGAGTTCGATCGTAGCGACTATCAGTTCTTTTTGCAGAACGGCGGTACGGAGTGTAGCTCAGCCAGTGACATGCGTATCAACGCGCAGCGCTTCTGTTTCACTGTACCGGTTAAAGGCGCTATCTATCCACAAGTGAGCAATATCAGCATGATCCAGTCCAAATATCGTCCGCTGAGCAAGCCTTATACGGTGACTTTTTATGGTCAAAGTCAGCAGACCCGAACCACCAGTAGCGGTACGAGTACGGCGGGCAAGCTAGTACTACTGCCTTTTGCCTTAGCATTCGATGTGGTGACTTTGCCGGTGCAGATCTTAGATAGTTTATAAGTTAATAATTTATTATATTATCGGTTCAAGCAATGATTATACATAAATAAAAACTCAAGCGCTAGAGTGCGCTTGAGGTTTTATTTTATAAGACTATTAGAGGAAGCTATTTATGGTTAATAACGGGCATCTTTAGGCTTCTTAGCAGTCGGCCAATCATTGACCTTGCCCGCAAAATCAGGACGCGGCTTATGCGTGAAGAACTCTGCCACATCGACGGCGTCTTGATCGGATAGTACATTACCATGACCCCAAAGCCCTTCGGTTTGAATACCCATCGGCATATTGTACTTGACAAAAGCCGCCGCTTTGTAGGTGCGCGCCATACCTGCGCCAATATTAAAGGATTCCTCACCCCATAATGGCGGAAAGACGATATCGCCGCGAGCATCTTTAATACCTTCGCCGTTATCACCATGACAGGTCGCACACTGGGCATAGTAGATCCTCTCACCTTTTATGGGATCACCTACTAAAGTGGTGTCAACTTTCCCCGCATTATTGATATCGACCTTTTGATCTTTGGGGGTATTTTGGGCTAGCCACTTCATATAAGCGATCATCGCCAGCATTTCAGGTGACTCACGATCGAGCGGTTTACCGTTCATCGAGCGCTGAAAGCAGCCATTAATGCGAGCTTCCATATCCACCTCTTTACCTGCTCGCGGCATGACCTTTGGGTAAGTGTTATAGCTGTTAATATACGGGTCGCCCAATGGAATTTTACCTTGCGCAATATGGCAGCTATTACAGTTCATTTGCGCGCCAACATGCTCAGGCAATAACCGCTTAGTCTCGTTCAATAACCGCTTACCATAAAAAATTTCATTCGCGTTGGGCTCGTCTATGATAGCAGTATCTTGTGGCATGACATAAGTTCCGATATCTTCATTGGCGTCATCAGCCGTGACAAGCGTGTATTCAGCAGCGTTTAGATCAACGGGTTCAGGTTGACTACAGCCACTGACAACAGTGGTAAGCAAAGCCGCAGTTAGGGCAGCAATAGTAAGAGGAGGAGTTGTTTTAGATGAGAGTATTGTCATTATTTTGCTCCTTTTGCTGTCGCATCAAGGCTGAGATCTGGGGCAAAGTCCGTACCTGTTTGTGGCTTTTTGGCTAAGAAAGCACGCATTTTTACGACATCGTTGACCGTAATCTCTGGCGCTTGGTTGGTCCAGCTATTACGCACGTAGTTAACGACTTCGGCGATATCTTCATCGGCTAGATTCGTAAACTCAGGCATAGTGAAGGCCATGCGATCATGTGGAGTTTTTGGCATACGTCCGCCGCCTAGAGTGATCTGTAGCACTGAGTCAGCGTTTTTGGCATAGACTGCGCTATTGCCGTCCAGAGCTGGGAAGATCCGAGGCACCCCTTTACCATCAGCGCGATGACAGACAGTGCAATATTCAACATAGAGCAGCGCGCCGCGCGAGTCGTAGTTGCCCGATAATAACTTCTCAGTGGTGACATCTTGTTTAACAGGTAGCGTCAATTCTTTATTGGGTGCAGGAGACAAGGTTTTGAGATAGGAGGACATCGCATTGATATCGTCCTCGGTCATATATTGAGTGCTATGCTCGACTACTTCTGCCATCGCGCCAAAAGCGGCCGTGGTATCAGTGCGACCGGTTTTGAAGAAGTCATTAAGCTCCGCCACATTCCATGTGCCAAGACCACGATGCTCACCGCGAATACTTTTTGCGCGCCAGCCGTCGATGACCGCGCCGCTTAGATACTCTTCAGAGTCAGCATTGCTCAGCGCAATTTCTTGATAGCCAATCCCGCGCTCGGTATGGCATGAGCCGCAGTGTCCGGGACCTTCGATAAGATATTGGCCGCGCGTAAGTACGGCATCATCCGTCTCAGGCACAAAGTCACGCTTGCGATCGAACAGCACTTGCCAATAAGCCAGCGGCCAGCGCCAGTTAGCAACTGGTGGCAGCTCGCTTTTTAGGTTGGCTTGCTTGATAGGCTCGACAGCGGACATAAAGTAGGCATACATCGCTGCCATGTCCTCGTCAGGCATAATCTGATAAGACGGGTAAGGCATCGCCGGATATAGCGCTCTATTCCCTGGAGCTACGCCGTGTTTAACCGCGTTCTTGAAGTCATTGAAACTATAATGACCGATACCGGTGTCTTTATCAGGAGTAATGTTTGTCGAATAAATCGCCCCAAGTGGTGTTAGCATAGGCAGGCCGCCAGCATAAGTCGCGCCGCCTAAAGTAGTATGGCAAGCGACGCAGTCACCCGTACGCGCCACATATTCGCCTTTTTCAATCAAAGCAGGATCAGTGATATCAACCTCAAAGGTACTATCGCTCGTGCGTAGACTAGGTAGCAGCTGACCGATAACAAAGGCTAAAGCCAGTGCAATGAGAGCCGTGATAAGAATAATCACTGGCCATCTTTTTATAAGCCCATTTTTCATAAGCTTATCCTCCATAATAATAGAATTACCAAAACAAGGTAGGCGTTGAAATTTTATTTATATAAATAACCTAATAGCTAAAAGTAGCTATTTGAATCGTTTTTAAGATTTGTTTTTATAAAACCACATTTTTTGTAAGGATTTGAAGTTAAGAATAACATATATTCTCTATATAAAACCATATAGTTGTAAGGGATATAGTATATTGAACAAATTTCAGATAGTTAGCGCTAAATATAGAGTTTTAAGCACGAGAAAACATATAAAAGGAAGCTATAAACAAAAAAATGCCTACTAATCAGTAGGCATCTTCTTTCATAAAAAAGTCAGTTTTTAGCTCAAAGCCTATTAACTCAAAATCAGGCTATCATCGTCAATTTTTTCACCGCGGGTGCGCTCAAACATATCGAGCAAGTCATGGACCGTCATACCTTGTCGCTTTTCGCCTGCCACATCTAATACCACTTGTCCTTGATGTAGCATGACGGTGCGCGTGCCGTGCGCGAGGGCTTGCTGCATAGAGTGAGTGACCATCATTGTTGTCAAACTATTATCGGTGACGATTTTGTCGGTCAGCTCTAAGACGAAAGCGGCCGTTTTTGGGTCGAGCGCCGCGGTATGCTCATCGAGTAATAGGATCTTAGAGGGTTGCAGCGAGGCCATCAGTAAGCTGACCGCTTGACGTTGACCCCCTGATAATAGCCCCATGCGATCGGTGAGTCGATTTTCAAGCCCTAATTTCAATACCGATAGTTTTTCTCTAAACAGCTCGCGGTTATTGTGATTTAAAGCGAAGCTTAAGCCTCGTTTACCACCGCGCTTAAAAGCTAAAGCCATATTTTCTTCGATAGTCAGCGCTTCACAAGTGCCCGCCATCGGGTCTTGAAATACTCGCGCTACCCAATGCGCGCGCTGATGCGCAGACTTTTTAGTGACATCGATACCGTTAAGCAGAATAGAGCCGCTATCGACCCGCGTCGTGCCACTGACCGCATTCAGAAAAGTCGATTTGCCCGCGCCATTGGTACCGATGACCGTTACAAACTCGCCATCTGCGATATTGAGATCGATACCACGCAGTGCTGGGTTTTCGATAGGGGTGCCTGGATTGAAGGTCAGGCGTAAATCATTGGCTTGCATCATAATCGTGATTGCCTATATTGCTAGGTTTATAGTCTGCTCGCTTTAAACTCTGACTCTACGCGATAAAAACTTGGTTTTTGCTTTAGGTAATACTAGCGCTAAAACGACCAGCAGTGCCGTGATCAAATTCAGATCTTGCGGACCAAAACCAATACTGCGCAGCGTATCGCTTGATAAGGCCACTTGGATAAATAGCTTATAAAGCACTGCGCCGATAATCACGGCTAAAGTAATGAGCCAAATACGCTTAGCGGGAATAATAGTCTCGCCAATGATCACTGCTGCCAGACCGATGACGATCGTACCGATACCGATAGAGATATCCGCGCCGCCCTGCGTCTGTACAAACAGCGCCCCGGCTAAAGCAATCAAACCGTTAGAGATTGCCATACCGATGATAGTCATCCATGAGGTATTGATACCTTGAGCTTGTGCCATACGCAGATTAGAGCCGGTCGCACGCATCGATAGACCAGACTCAGTACTATAAAACCAGTCCAAAAATAGCTTGGCTAGTATCACCACGACACCGATAATCAAGCAGCGCATCCAAAAGCCATTGTCGTTCGTAACCAGTGAGCTAAAGACAGTGGTCTCACCTAAGAGTGGTAGGTTAGGCGCGCCCATAATACGCAGATTAACAGAGTACAGCGCCACCATCACAAGGATACTAGCTAGTAGCTGCAAAATACCAAGCTTGACGTGCAACCAAGCAGTGACTACGCCTGCAACTGAGCCTGCAAGCATACCAAAGGCGCAAGCGAGCCAAGGGTTGACACCTGCAACGATGGATACGCCTGCAACCGCGCCGCCCAAAGGAAAGCTACCATCAGCGGTCAAGTCGGGGAAGTCTAAGGTTCGAAAGGATATCAAGACGCCAAGGGCGACAAGACCATAGATTAGACCACTCTCAAGCGCACCAAAAAAAGCAATTAAAGACATAAGCAAATCAATAAGTCGTAACCAAGCGCTACCAAGTAATCTACATAGCGACTAAGCGGTGAATTTAACAGATCAGGCAATCTGCAGTTAGGGTAAACCAAAAGACGTTATAAACAAAAATCATCATAGACAACTCTGTCAAAATCCGACATAAACTTTAGTACAGCATAACAGCTACCAATTACAAGTAAGCCTTAGCTAAACTAAAAAAACAAGCCCAGTCTATTAAAGGATAGCTGGGCTATTTATTAACTTTAAGAGCAGTATTATAACGTCAAAATAACAAAAAGTGGCTGCTGATACTGAGTAGTTAATAATAAATTTGCTTTTAGCATTCTACATCACGACTACTGTAAGCTTATCAGCAGCGGTACAAATTATTCTACTACTTCTTTAGCTCTATCAATAACCGCTTGCGGTAAAGTAATACCTTGCTCTTGAGCGTTTTTAGGGCTGACATATAGATTCAGGTCTTGTGGGGTATAAACCGGAATAGCGCCAGGATTTTCACCATTTAAGATACGCACAACGATTTTACCGGTCTCGCGTCCTAAACTATAGTAATCGACACCCAAAGCTGCGATAGCACCGCGCTCAACGGAGCTGGTATCAGAGGCAATTAATGGGATCTTACTTTCTTTAGCGACTTGATAAAGTGCTTCATAAGCTGAGACGACATTGTTATCCGTTGAGGTATAGATCATATCGACCTTACCTTCGAGGCTACGCGCCGCCATAGCGATATCATTACTGCGAGCTGCAGGTGCTTCTAGGACATTAATGCCCATTGGCGAGAGTTTTTCTTTGAGATTTTTTAAGGTAATGGTTGAGTTGACTTCACCTGGGCTATAAACGTAGCCGACGTTCTTGAGGCTCGGGATAATTTGGCGCATCAGCTCAATTTGCGGCTCATAAGGGAGCGCATCAGAGCCGCCGGTGACATTAGTACCTGAGCCATCAAGTTTGGAGACGAGCTTTGCCTCTACTGGATCTGTTACCGCTGAGAATACTAGCGGAATAGTGCTAGTCGCCGCCGCTACTGATTGCGCTGATGGCGTACCGATAGCGACAATGACGTCGGCTTCATCAGCGACGAACTGCTTGGCAATCTGGCCGGCAGTTGCGGTATTACCTTGTGCGCTTTGGAAGTTTAGCGTTAAATTTTCACCCTCATTAAAGCCTTGTTCGGCTAGCTCATCAACCACACCTTTACGCACATCATCTAGCGCTGGATGCTCAACGATAGCAGTAATAGAGACCGATTTTGTCTCTGTAGCCACTTCACCACCAACGGCGCCATCGATAGTGTCAGGATCATCGGTTGGCGACTGGTTACAGCCGGTCAAAATAGCGGTACAAACACCGCCTAACATTAAGGCTTTGGTAAAGTTAAAACGGCTAGCTCGATTCTGATATAACATAGGTCTTACTCCTAAAGATAAAAATGTGTCCATACAACCAGTAAAGGTAGACAGGGTTATAATTGGTAGTTATTAGCAAATCCTTTACTAATTCCTATACTCAGCTTAATAATAATGCTTCAATTTATCTATTTATATACAGTGTATTAAATATGCATCGTACTAGCATCACTGGTCATCGACACTGATAGCGTTTTTTAGTACTTCGTCAGATAAAGTCACGCCTTGCGCTTGCGCATGTTTAGGACTGACATATAAAGTCAGATCATTCATCACTTGTGGTTTTACCGTTGCGACCGCTTCGTCGTTCAATACTCGGTAGACCATCTTACCAGTGACGCGGCCAAAGTCATAATCATTGACCCCAAGCGCGGCAGTGGCGCCGCGTCTGACGCTGAATTCATCAGAGGCGATCACTGGGATTTTGAGCTCGTTTGCGGCGCTTGCCATTGCTTCAAACGCTGAGACAACATTATTATCGAGCGAGGTATAGATAACATCGGCACGACCGTCTAGGCTACGAGTAGCCATCGCCACGTCAGTCGGGCGGTTGGCGGTCAGATCCAAAATATTCAGGCCACGGGCAGGAGCGGCAGCTTTGAGCTGATTAAGTACAGTGACAGAATTGGCCTCACCAGGACTATAGACATAGCCAATAGTTTTGGCTTTAGGCGCAATTTTCTGAATGAGATCTAGTTGTGGCTCGATAGGCAACTGGCTTGACAAGCCTGTGACATTAGATTGCGCAGGAACGCCGTTTTCATCGATAAGCTTGGCAGCTAAAGGATCAGAGATAGCGGTATAAATGACGGGAATCTGAGTCGTGGAAGCGACAATAGACTGCGCTGACGGCGTTGAGATAGCGACGATAGCATCTGGTAAATCACCTGCAAACTGTTTGGCAATCTGTCCGGCGGTGGCGAGATTACCTTGCGCGCTCTGAAAGTTAACCGTTAGATTTTCGCCTTCTACATAGCCGTTATCTGCTAGCTCCTCTAACAGCCCTCGTCTGATCTCATCCAATGAGGGATGCTCAACAATTTGGGTGATAGCGAGAGTCTTGGCCGGTTTTTCGCTGCTGGTAGCGGCCTCGTCTGTCGTGGTTTCGGTGGTCGAGTTTGAGCAACCTACTAAGCCAAACATACTGATGGCACTGAGAGCAGCTCCGCATAGGCTTAGGCGTAGAGGGGTAGCAATAGTCATTATCAAATTAACTCTTCGGTTGGAAAATGCAAGTCAGCTCGTTAACTCAACCACAGCGACACTTTCGGTGCTCACCTGCAACTGACTGAGATGATATAGAGGATTCATAAATATAAGTGGTTATATTATGACAGTAATGTAACGATTCGCAATAAAAAATTAGCCGATAAGTTTTATAAGTTCAAAAAACCGATAAATTATCATTCGATAAGTCGCACATTTTAGTGGTTTTATAGCTCAGTACTATAGTTCAGCACTATTAAATTTCAATAACTTTGAACAAAAATTCAGCTTTGAGATTGAATGCTATGGTCATAGAAAAGATGCCAAGCTAGGCACCTTTTCTATACTCAGTGTTTATAAAACCTAGCGTTTATGAGCTCGTAAACTTAAAAAGCTAAGCGAGCACATCACCCACCACACAAGCATCAGGCAGTGTCACTACCGTTAGCTGGGTTTTTGGATCACCGGTAGAGAGCACCATACCTTCTGAGATGCCAAATTTCATCTTGCGCGGCGCTAGATTGGTCACGCAAATGACCTTTTTACCGTTCAACTGCTCAGGCTCATAAAACTTGCGAATACCGCTAAAGACGTTACGTGGTTTGTCTTCGCCAACATCTAAAGTAAATTGCAGTAGTTTGTCAGCACCTTCGACGTGGTTGCATTCTAAAACGTGCGCCACTTTCATCTCAACTTTGCTAAAGTCCTCGATACCGATATAATCGTCTTGCACAGTGCTGTTGTCATTCTCATCTGTAGCGGCTGTTGTCTGATTTTGCGAATCGCCCAATGATGCCTTTGATGCTTCGATCATAGCGGCGACATCTTTTTCTTCGATACGCTGCATCAGCGGTTTGAACTTATTGATCTGATGACCAAGTAGCCAGTCATTACGGCTATGAAAGCTCAAATCATCTATATTTAAAAATGCTTTGGCGTTATTGGTCAGCTCAGGCAATACCGGGGCGAGATAAACCATCAATTGACGGAAGATATTAATCGCCACCGAGCAGACGTCTTGTACTTCTTGCTCGGTACCTTCCTGCTTGGCTAGCGACCAAGGTTTTTTCTCATCGATATACTCGTTGGCTTTGTCCGCGCACTGCATAATCAGACGCATCGCGCGTGAGAACTCGCGATTCTCGTATGCCGCGGCAATCTCATCACCAGTCTTGGTAATGTCTTCTAATAGTTTTGGCTCCGCGCAAACCTCAGTGAGCATTCCATCATATTTTTTGACAATAAATCCGGCACTACGGCTAGCGATATTGACTACTTTGCCGACTAAATCGGAGTTGACCTTTTGCATAAAGTCTTCAAGATCTAAGTTAATATCTTCCACTTTATCCGATAATTTACTGGCAAAGTAATAGCGCAAGTACTCAGGATGCAAATGCTCAGCGTAAGTCTCAGCCTTGATAAAAGTGCCGCGCGACTTACTCATCTTCTCACCATTGACCATTAAAAAGCCATGAGCAAAGACGCCAGTAGGGGTACGGAATTCGCTACCCGCTAGCATCGCCGGCCAAAACAGCGCATGGAAATAAACGATGTCTTTACCAATGAAATGATAAACTTCCGTTTTATGCTCATTCTCCGCTGCCCAGTAACGATCAAAGTCTAGTGCCTTGTCCGTACCTGCGCGCTTATCGCAAAGGTTTTGAAAGCTTGCCATATAGCCGACAGGCGCATCAAGCCAGACATAAAAGTATTTATCCGGCTCGCCCTCAGGGGTATCGGGTATCTTAAAGCCAAAGTAGGGCGCATCCCGCGAGATATCCCAGCTGGCAAGACCAGCATCGAACCACTCTTGTAGTTTATTGGCGACTGAGGGCTGTAGACGCTTATCACTGCGCGTCCAGTCTTTTAAGAACTGCTCAAACCCTGGCAAATCAAAAAAGTAATGCTTAGAGACTTTGAGCACAGGCGTAGCATCGGATAGAGTAGAGCGCGGGTTTTTGAGCTCAGTGGCATCATAAGTGGTGCCGCAAACCTCACAGTTGTCGCCGTACTGATCGGCCGACCCACATTCAGGGCATTCACCTTTAACAAATCTATCAGCCAAAAATAGCTGCTTTTCAGGATCAAACAATTGCTCGACATCACGGGTAGAGATGTGACCGGCGCTATTGAGACGACGATAAATCAGTTCTGAGTAGTGTTTATTTTCAGCGGAGTGAGTGCTGTGATAATTATCAAACTCAATCAAAAACTTAGTAAAGTCAGCTTCGTGTGAGGCTTTGACCGAGGCGATCTGCTCCTCTGGAGTGATGCCGTTATCTTCAGCCTTTAGCATAATTGCCGTACCATGAGCATCATCGGCGCAAACATAAGTGACTTGATGGCCTTGCGCCTTCATCGCCCGCGCCCAAATGTCAGTTTGGATATATTCTACGAGATGGCCTAAATGAATATAGCCATTAGCGTAAGGCAGGGCACTAGTTACTAAAATTTCACGCACTTTTATCACCTTTGTTATTCGATATAAATGGGTTGGTTATCTCACGACTCGACTTTTCAAGCTTTATAGCTATCCACCATAATGATGAGATATTTGTAAATTAAAAATTTTGTCTATGATACCGTAAATCTATCATTTATGTGATAGTGCTTAGTAATTATCTAAACAACCTGCCCTAATCTTGGCGTTAGCCATAACGCTCAGGCTTAGCCATCATTTGATCTATCTTTATAATGATTAAAGCCTACTTAGTACTTTACTAAATAGGCTAGTAGCGTCAGGACAATCTTTCTCTATTTTGGTAACAAACAGCGTTAAAACGAGCCAAACAAGGTACCCAAAATAATGATCGAAACGACAGCGCACAATGGGATAACCATAGTGACCATAGCGACGTTGAGATAAGACTGTTTATGGGTTAAACCACAAATCGCAAGCAAGGTGATGACCGCGCCGCTATGCGGTAGCGTATCGAGACCGCCAGCTGCCATTACCGCTACACGGTGCATCAGCTCAGGATCGATGCCAGCGGCTAGCGCCATCTGCAAATAATCTTCGCCTAGAGTCGATAGCGCGATACTCAAACCGCCAGAGGAAGAGCCGGTGATACCAGCGAGCGTGGTCATCGCCACCGCTTCTGAGATCAATGGATTATCCGGGCTTAGATTAAGAATGCTATCGCGAATGATAAGGAAGCCAGCAAGAGAGGCAATCACCGCACCATAACCGACTTCTGAGGCGGTATTAAAGATAGGTAGCATCGAGTCGTAAGTACCGCGGTTGATGGTTTTTTGTAGATCATTCCAGTGACCTATACGCAATACGATCAGTACCAAACAAGCGATCACCAATGAGATGATAATCGACCAAAGCCCAAGCGAGCCGGCGATATTTAAATCAGGGAACTGCGTTTGAATGGCCTCAAAATTCATCGATGGAAAGATCGCATAAGTCAAGATAGCGTTAAGCCCAATCACTAGCACGAGCGGTATCATTGCCACGGTGAACGAGGTCTGATGCGTACTACGCGCCTCAAGTGTGCTAGCAAGATTGCTCTGAGCGACATTGGTTTGAGCGCTATGACTTGCAGGGTCGTCTTTAGAAACGGCTACTTGTTTGGCATCAATACCACCAACCCCGATATCGTCATCATGTTGACCGTAGCCTTCGCCTGCGGCACTGGCTTTTTTGGCCCGTGATTGCAACCACCACCAACCAAGTACAAACATAATCGTACCGCCGATGATACCTAATACAGGAGCAGCAAAGACGTTAGTATTGTAATAAGGAATCGGAATGGCGTTTTGAATGGCTGGAGTGCCTGGTAGGGCAGTCATCGTAAAAGTAAACGAGCCTAAAGCAATAGCAGCAGGAATCAGGCGTTTAGGGATATCAGCGGCTTTAAATAAATCCTTGGCAATAGGATAGATAGCAAATGCCACGACAAATAGCGAGACACCGCCATAAGTCAAAATAGCGCAGACTAAGATCACCGCAAGGATGGCTTTACTCGCGCCTAGCTTTCTAACCACCGTATCAGCAATCGCTGTCGCTGCCCCTGAGTCAGCCATCAAACGCCCAAACAGCGCCCCTAATAAGAATATCGGAAAGAATTTGAGTAAAAATCCACTCAAGGCGCCCATGAAGACATCAGTGTAGGCGGGAATACTACTTAGGAAGTCGCCGGATAACAGGACGGCTAAGGTCGCCATAA
Source organism: Psychrobacter sp. 1Y11 (assembly GCF_052259045.1). Lineage (NCBI taxonomy): Bacteria > Pseudomonadati > Pseudomonadota > Gammaproteobacteria > Moraxellales > Moraxellaceae > Psychrobacter > Psychrobacter sp. 1Y11. Next base: position 21,817 of record NZ_JBQQER010000016.1, on the reverse strand, counting down.
TCGGCGCTAAAATCAGTACTGAATATCCCCGATAAGCGAAGAACATCAGTAGTAGCAAGGTAATAACAATAGCAAAGGTACTAAACATAACAGCCTCTCCTTGGCATAAAAAATAATGAGTAAGATATACTCACTGCTAACTGAAATAATTATTGAGTAGAGAATAGAGTCAAAAAGCGAATTAGGGGCAGTGAGCTATGACTTAATACTGCTATCGTTATGAGCTGCTACAACTAATTATTACGGCTTAAGGTTTTTCTCTAGGCGCTATCAAATTATTATGGTAAGTTAGCATAATCTTTTTAAATAAGATATAACGATATGATACGTATCTTTTTATTGAAATATACTTAGCGTTTAACTTTTAGTGATAAGTCTATGATTTTTAAAATAAAAGAAAACGTAAGGGATTATCGAAAATAAATGAAAAAAAAGCTTAAAGGAGATAAGCATGAGTCAATCAAAAGTGTATAACAGTGCCAAGAGCGCTCTAGAAGACATCGTCAAAGATGGTCAAACCCTTGCTATTGGTGGCTTTGGGCTATGCGGTATACCCGAGTCGTTAATCGCCGCGCTACGTGATAGTGGCGTCAAAGGCTTAACTTGTATCAGTAATAACGCCGGCGTCGATGACTTCGGCCTAGGGCTGCTGCTACAAACACGGCAAATTAAAAAAATGATCTCATCTTACGTGGGGGAGAATAAAGAGTTCGAGCGTCAATACTTAGCAGGCGAGCTTGAGGTTGAGCTGACTCCGCAAGGCACGCTCGCCGAAAAGCTACGCGCAGGCGGTGCCGGTATTCCAGCGTTTTATACGGCGACTGGTGTCGGCACTTTAGTTAGCGAGGGTAAAGAGACGCGAGATTTTGAGGGTCGTACTTACGTGCTTGAGCATTCTTTAACTGCCGATGTCTCCCTTATCAAAGCGCAAAAAGCTGACAAAGCTGGCAATCTTATCTTTAATAAAACTGCCCGTAACTTCAACCCAGATTGTGCGATGGCTGGTAAAATCACGATTGCTGAGGTCGAAGAGATTGTGGAGATCGGCGCACTGGATCCTGATGAGATTCATCTACCGGGCATCTTTGTGCAGCGTATTGTGCTCAACAGTACGCCTGAAAAGCGCATCGAAAAAACTACTGTCAAAGCGGCTGAGAGCGCTTAAATAAACGCTTTAGAGCAAATCTAACAGTGTAATAGTAGCTTACAGAAAATAAATTAAAGAAAGCAGCTTTAAAAAAGTAATATAAAAAGGAGTACGACATGGCATGGACAAGAGAGCAGATGGCACAGCGGGCAGCGCAAGAGCTAGAAGATGGCTACTACGTAAATTTAGGTATCGGCCTGCCAACCTTAGTAGCGAATTATATCCCTGAGGGAATGGATGTTTGGCTACAGTCTGAGAATGGCCTATTAGGTATTGGCGAGTTTCCAACCGAAGATAACGTCGATGCAGATTTAATCAATGCCGGCAAGCAAACGGTTACCGCAGCTTCTGGCGCTAGCTATTTTGGTAGCTCTGATTCCTTTGCGATGATACGCGGCGGGCATGTCAATCTTGCCATATTAGGCGCCATGGAAGTCTCAGAGCAGGGTGATTTGGCCAACTGGATGATCCCCAAAAAGATGGTTAAAGGTATGGGCGGCGCGATGGATTTGGTTGCCGGCGTACAGCGGGTGATTGTGTTGATGGAACAAGTCAATAAACATGGTGATCCTAAGATTTTATCTGAGTGCCAACTGCCTTTGACGGGTAAAGGCGTGGTCGATCGCATCATTACTGAGCTTGCGGTGTTGGACGTCACTGATAACGGCTTACAGCTGGTTGAGCTGGCCGATGGCGTCAGCTTTGCTGAGCTGCAAGAAAAGACGCCAGTAGCCATTGCTCAGTAGCTATTTTTCAGTCGTTATAATGCGATAGCTAAAACCAACAACTACTGCTCAATAAAAATCAAAAGCAGTATTTAATAACAAGGGATGTGGTATGGCAACACAGTTACAACAGGATTTGAGCGCTAAAGTGGCATTAGTGACCGGCTCAGCTAGCGGTATCGGCCGAGATATTGCAGAAACTTATGCCAAGGCAGGCGCGGCCGTCGGTATTGCCGATATTGATCTTGATGCCGCCCAGCAAACCGTTGATGCGATTAAAGCGGCAGGCGGCAAGGCGTTAGCCATTGAGATGGATGTGACGTCAGAGTCCGGTGTCAATGCTGGCGTACAACAGCTAGTAGATACTTTTGGCGGCATCGATATATTGGTCTCAAACGCCGGTATTCAAATCATCGATCCGATCAACAACATGGCGTTTGCGGATTGGAAAAAAATGCTCGCTATTCATTTAGATGGTGCGTTTTTGACCACTAAAGCGGCCATTCAGCACATGTATAAAGACGACAAGGGCGGCACCGTTATCTATATGGGCTCTGTGCACTCGCATGAAGCTTCACTATATAAAGCCCCTTATGTGACGTCCAAGCATGGTCTGTTGGGACTTTGCCGCGTACTGGCAAAAGAGGGCGCAAAGCATAATGTGCGCGCGCACGTGATTTGCCCAGGATTTGTCAAAACGCCGTTAGTTGAAAAACAAATCCCGCAGCAAGCCGCTGAAAAGAACATTAGTGAAGCCGAAGTGGTCAACGATATTATGCTCGTTAATACGGTGGATAAAGAGTTTACGACCGTGGATGATATTGCCCAGTTGGCGCTGTTTTTAGCGGCGTTTCCAACCAACGTGTTTACTGGTCAGTCCATCGTCGCCAGTCATGGTTGGTTTATGAACTGATGGTTTACGCTATCGCCTCTTGATTTAACCGTCATACGCTTGCTAATAAAAGGGTAATCTATTAGCATCTAATACCTATTCATTGGAGCCAATACTATTCATACTATTGGCTCTTTTTTGTGATGGTAAGCGCATCGTTTAGGCTGCTTGGAGCAGAATAATGCATAATGAAGCTTTTGCGTTAAAGATAAGTAGTGCTATTGATCAGCAACAATATGATAAAGCAGCCGATCAGGTTGAAGCGCTACGTCCTATTGATATCGCGGATATACTCGCGTTAATCAATCCTAGTTCTGCTTGGCAACTACTTGAGCGCTTGCCAAATCGCTCGACGATTTTTTCTTATCTCGACGCTGATGCTCAGGTTGCTATGGCGCTCAAACTGCCTCGAGAGCAGATGGCAAAGCTGGTGGGCGAGATGCCAGCAGATGAGCGCACCGATCTCTACAAGCGCCTCAATCAGCAGCAACGAGACGCCTTGCTTCCGGCTTTAGCACAAGCGCAGCGAGAGGATATTCGCAGGCTTGCCGCATATGCGGAGCGTACCGCTGGGGCATTGATGACCTCAGATTATGCCACCTTAAGCGCGCAGATGACGGTCAAAAAGGCGCTAGAAGCTCTACGCCTAGAAGCGCCTGATGCCGAGACGATTTATCATGCTTATGTCATCGACAAGGGGCGCCGTCTGCAAGGAGTAGTGTCCTTGCGAGTGCTCATATTAGCAGCACCTGAGCAGCTTATCAGTGATCTGATGGTCACCGATCCGGTGTCTTGTAATGTTAATGATGATCAAGAAGATGTGGCAAAAGTGGTCGCTCGTTATGATTTGATTGCCTTGCCTATTATCGATGATCTAGGCGCATTAGTCGGTATTGTCACTCATGACGATGCAATGGATGTGGCAAGCGATGAGGCAACCGATGACTTCCACAAGTCTGGCGGTGTTTCAACCATGGTAGGGCGTTTAAAAGATGCAAGCATTACTGTCTTATATCGCAAGCGCGTCTTTTGGCTAGTATTCTTAATATTTGGTAATCTATTATCAGGATTTAGTATTGCCAATTTTGAAGATGTCATTGCTGCAAACTTAGTCTTAGTCTTCTTTTTACCTTTACTCGTCGATAGCGGCGGTAACGCCGGCTCGCAGTCAGCGACTTTGATGGTGAGGGCGCTTGCAACAGGTGATGTGGTGATGCGCGACTGGTTTTCACTGTTAGGGCGAGAAGCCTTAGTGGCTTTACTACTTGGCGCTACAATGGCAGTGGCAGTCGCGGTTATTGGCTATATTCGCGGTGATCTTATAGTCTCGATCGTGCTAGCGCTAAGTATGGTTTCGGTGGTACTAATTGGTAGTGTGATTGGTATGAGTCTGCCTTTTGTGCTTAATAAACTAGGCTTTGACCCCGCGACGGCGAGCGCGCCTTTGATTACCTCGATAAGCGATGCCTCAGGCGTCCTTATTTATTTATTTATTGCGTCGAAGTTTTTGGCTATAGGCTAGTATGAACGACCAGTGCGTAAAGTTTAGTGAGCTTAGAAGCTTCTAGCTTATAAAAACAGTAGCGATGACGGTATAATGACACTACATACTTATAAAAACGATATAGGCTATTATGTTTAACTTTATGAAGAAAAACCCCAAGCCTGAAACACCGCAGCAGCAAGCGCAGCGTGATAGCGCGGTTGACAAGGCACTGCTTAGTTATCATGTCGGTGATGTGAGTATCGCGACTATGGTTACTGGCCTTGAGCGTAATGATAATGAGCTAACGTTAGACTTGCGTTTGCCGCACAGTAGCGATCCTGAGATGATTCAGCAAGAGCTTGGGCAACTATTACGGCCTCACGGTATTGAGGTCATTCACATGAATGTACGCTTGCCCGCGCCGCCCAAAGCCTCTAGCGCTAGTTTGCCCAAATCAGCGGCTACTCCTATGCCAAAAACGACGGATGCGATGGCAAGTAAACAAAGCGCTACTGCTGATTCAAAGCCCACTAGCGGCGATGCAGAGGTGCCTATCAGTAAAGCCGCTCCCACCCAAGCCTCTTTAGCCGCGCATCCGCGTATTCGTCACATCATCGTCGTGGCCTCAGGTAAAGGCGGCGTCGGTAAATCGACAACCACCGTCAATATCGCCTTGGCACTACAGAAATTAGGTCATAAGGTTGGGATACTTGATGCCGACATTTATGGTCCTAGTATGCCAACGATGCTTGGGGTTGCCGATATTAAGCCTGAACTTGAAAACGATCAGTTCGTTCCGGTCGAGGCGCGCGGCTTAGCAATGCTCTCTATCGGTAGTTTGCTCGATGGCGATAATACTCCGGTAGCTTGGCGCGGCCCCAAAGCGACGGGCGCGCTGATGCAGCTCTATAATCAAACCAACTGGCCGCAGCTCGATTACTTAGTGATCGACATGCCACCTGGTACTGGTGATATTCAGCTCACGCTTGCTCAGCGTATACCAGTGACTGGCGCGGTGATTGTCACTACCCCGCAGCATATCGCTTTACTTGATGCGCAAAAAGGTATTGAGATGTTTAATAAGACCAATATTCCAGTCTTGGGTGTGGTTGAAAACATGGCGCTACACACTTGTAGCAACTGTCAGCATACCGAAGCCATCTTCGGTAAGGGAGGCGGAGAGATGATCGCCGAGCAGTACCAGGTACCACTATTAGGACAGTTGCCATTAGCTAGTGGTATTCGCGCGCAAGTGGATAAAGGCGAGCCAAGTGTGTTGGCAGAGGATGAGTTTGCGACTTATTATGTAAACATTGCCAAAAATATCGAAGCGAATATCGCTAAGTTTGCTAGACCTGTTAATGATAAACGGATATTTTAACCGTTTTCAATGATTTCTATCGATAATTAAATAGCCTAAGCGGAAATAGGTCTTAAAGTACTTTTATTTTCAAAAAGGGAATTTTGTGAGCGTATCTATTTATCAAAATCACTTAGAGGGTGCGCCTAAGCAGTATAAGTTATTAAAAATGCTGCGTCCGCCCGTGTATGAGATTGAGTTATCAAATAACCAATTGATTGGCGTTTGCTACTATAAAGATGGTAGTAGCAAGCGCTATCAGGTTAATGCTAACTTTAGTAACCGCCGAATGGTGATTGCTGATTTCTTGCTAGCAGTAGAGGCAATGGCGGCTTTATTGTTAAAGTTTCCCAAACATCCTTTTGGGACAAATGCTTTTGCTGTAGCAAATGTGACGCAAGAGTTGGCCGATGGACTAACTGTGATAGAGGTTAAAGCTATTAGAGAAGCCATTTGGGCTGCATCAAGGCAGGCAAAAAGAATAGTGATAAGTACCGCAGTTGCCTATCAAGGACAGCCAGTCTCTCAATAACATTTGGCTAGGATGCCAGCTAATGAGTCAAAAACGTAACCAACAACACTTGCAACATTCAACCGTCCATTCTAAGCCCGCTCAGCTTGACGCGCTTATCGACAATGGACAACCGCAGTTTGGTGTTTTCTCAACAGTTAAACATATCAACTATCTCGACTATTACAGTCCGCTAATCTCGCAAAAACCATTATCGAACTGGCGCAAAGACCTCAAGGCCAATCAATTCTGCTTTATCCAAATTATTGAACCGCCTTTTAGAGTTTGTTTTGCACTGGCAACGATTAAGATTGCTACTAGTGCCTTCGTTTATATTTACAATGAGGAGACTGAGCAGTTAGAGATTGGTGAAGCTTTGCAGCCAATCACCCGCCGCAGTGAATTTAAAGGCGACCACTATCAAGGGCAGATGTCTTTTAGTCATAGTAAGCTTAGCCTAACGCTAGATTTTACCCCTGAACAAGTGAGTATCGAGCTTGATAGCCATTATCTAACAGCCAATGCAAACTTAGAGCGTCAGCAGCAACCGCTAGCGATATGTACACCAACGGGTAGGCGCGGTTGGACTTTTACGCAAAAAGAGCCGTTGAGCGCTACCACCGGCGAGATAACTATCAAAGCTGGTGCAAAGATAACCGCTGATGGTCAGCAGCATAAAATTGAACTGACTAAGACAACGAGAGCCAATTTAGATTGGACACTGGGCTATATGCGTCATGAGACCAATTGGTTTTGGAGTTGTGTCAATAGTTATCTAACAGATGGCAGGCATTTTTTATTGAATCTGTCTATGGGCGTTAACGAGACAGGCATGAGCGAAAATGCTTGCTGGCTCGATGGTGAGATTTTTTATCTGCCACCAGTACTATTTGAGCGTAAAGGTACTGACGACTTATCCGTAGATATCTGGCACATTTATCATCGAAACTTGGGCTGGAGCAGTGTTGATATCGATTTAACTTTCACGCCGATTAGAGTCTATAAAAAGAGAGATAATTTCGGTATGGTCGCTAGTATCTTTGAGCAGTGGCTAGGAGAGTACAGTGGGGAGATACGCTTAGCCGGGAAAGTGATACGCTTAGATAAGGTATTAGGGCTAGCAGAAGATCACTTTGCTAAATGGTAATGCCTGACTCTAGCTGAATGTAGAGTGGATACTTTTATCTAGCGTAAAGCCTATAATTTGACTCCTCAACTGCGTATAATCATCGCTACCGAAATATCTATCATAAACACTATAAATACTGTTAAGGATAAAAATGTCTATCAAATCTGACCGCTGGATCCGTGAAATGGCTGAAAATCAGCAGATGATTGAGCCATTTGAAGCCGGGCAAGTGCGCTTCAATGACGAAGGCGAGCGCCTCATCAGCTATGGTACTTCAAGCTACGGTTATGATGTGCGCTGCGCTCCTGAGTTCAAAGTCTTTACTAACGTACACTCAGTCGTCGTCGATCCCAAAAACTTCGATGAAAAAAGCTTTATCGATATCGTTGGTGATGAGTGTATCATTCCGCCAAACTCCTTTGCGCTAGCCCGCACTGTGGAATACTTTCGCATCCCGCGTGATGTGCTGACGATCTGCTTAGGTAAATCGACTTACGCGCGCTGCGGTATCATCGTCAATGTCACGCCGCTAGAGCCTGAGTGGGAAGGGCATGTGACTTTAGAATTTAGTAATACCACCAATTTGCCGGCGCGTATTTATGCCGGTGAAGGCGTCGCGCAAATGTTGTTTTTCCAGAGCGACGCCGATGATGTCTGCGAGACCAGCTACAAAGATCGCGGCGGTAAATACCAAGGTCAGCGCGGGGTGACCTTGCCTAGGACTTAGTATTAACTAAAACGAATGCTCAGCCAAAAAAACGGAGCCTTATAGATAGGCTCCGTTTTTCTATAGTCATCATATTTTACTTTAAGTGAATTACTTCAACACTTTTAAACCTGCCTTATTATCGCGTTTCGGTCTAGGAGCAGCGGCTTTTGGTTTATTCGATACCGCGCTAGTCTCTTCTTCAGGCTCATAGTTATCGTATTCATTTGGATCAAAGAACATCCCTTGTGAGTTCTCTTTGGCATAAATACCAAGTACCGCTGGTAGTGGCACCCAAATCTCCTGCGATACCCCGCCAAAACGCGCACTAAAATGTATGTAATCATTTTCCATACTCATATTACCGGTGGCACGACTGGCAATATTGAGCACGATACGTCCATCTTGCACATGTTCAGTAGGTATTTGCACATTTTCAGCCGTGGCATCGACCATCAAGTAAGGTGTTAGCGCATTATCTTCTATCCACTGGTAAATAGCGCGTATCATATAAGGACGCGTTGGGGTAATAGCGATCGGATTATCACTCATTTTTTATTCCTCTACTGATATTTTACAAAATAATACTAACAAGTATTTTCAAATTATAAAAGTACTGCAATAGTTTAACGGACGCTGGCCTGAAAGCTTTTACGCTCAAACAACCGTTCTTGATAATCTAATAAAGGGCGACTGATAGCGCGTGGTAGCTCGATTTGCATCTCCTCTAATCGCCATAACAGCGGCGCTAATAAGACATCGCACCAGCCAAAATCATCCGCCATAAAGTAAGGCTTATGAGCGAATAGCGGCGAGATAGTAATCAGCGAATCAGCCAGTTGTTTCTTCGCTAAAGCCCCTTGCGCTTGGTTAAAGCTATCAGGATGGGTTAATAAGCGTTTGCCTAATACCAACCAATCGTGCTGAATACGCCAAGCCAATTGTCGAAACTGTGCTCGCTCTTGCGGCGTTTCTGGTAGTAGCTTATTGGCATGATAACGCTCCTCGAGATACTCAAAGATGACGTTAATCTCGTAGAGTGAGATTTCGCGCTGCTGTAGTACCGGCAAAGTATGGTAGGGGTTTAACTCAGTCAAATCTTCGGGCCGCTCAGAGTGCAGACGCGATAAATAATACTCGAGCTTTTTTTCCTCCAACAGTAAACGCACGACATGACTATCGTAGCCATCGTCAGCGTACAAGATAAGCTGACTACTGGGAATGTCATTCGTATCGATCATAGCAGCCTAATATTCAATTATTAAGGCTGTCATCGTAAACAAACTCACCTTGTTAATCAAGGTAGTAAGCGTAAATGCTAGCCAATTCCAAGCAGGTATATACAATTGATTAGTGGGATAGGTTTAGGCCGCTTTCTAGCCGTTAAAATATTGAATACTGAAGCCAAACTATATACTGCACAAAAAAAGCACTACCGAAGTAATGCTTTGTTTATTAAAAGTAGCGAAAAAATAAGACTTATTTAATGTCTATTTATTTAACATCTTTCCAGAACTCTTTATTGAGCAAGTAAACTGGAATAAGTAGTACTAACAAGAATAGAATGACAAAAGCACCGATGACGCGGCGATCATGACGAACCGGCTCACCCATCCATGCCATAAAGTTGACTAGATCGCCCACTTCGCTCTCAAACTCTTCTTGGCTCACGCTTTCTTGCAGGTTATGCAAGACATGAGGCATAGCAGCATTAGCCAATACTAAATTGTTAGCGCCCCAAGGACGGCTTGGATCTTCATAGAAAGATAACAGATAAGTATAGACCCAATCATCACCGCGTAAACGGTTCACGAGCGATAGATCAGGAGGCGCAGCACCAAACCAAGACGCTTGTAGTTCTGGGTCAATTTCCGCATTGATATGATCACCGATTTGATCGGTAGTCACCATCAGATACTTCTCGACTAGTTCAGGTGGAATCTCAAGGTCTTTGGCGATACGTGAATGACGAACATACTTCGCTGAGTGACACCCAGCGCAGTAGTTCATAAACATTTTTGCGCCGTTTTGTAGCGAGCCCTTGTTAGTGAAATCTACCGGAGCATCGCTACAAGCCAAATGCTCTTCAACGCCTTCGGCATTAACGAAGGTACCACAGCCACCGCCACCTGCTGCCATAGCGGTGCTAGCAGTCAAGGTCAATACTGCACCTAAGCCCAAACCAGTCAATGATTTTGTTAGGGTTCTCATTAGTGACCTCCGGTAACGCGTTCTGGTGGCTGTTTACACGTCTCAATAGCAGTGTAAAACGGCATTAGTAAGAAGAATAAGAAATACAAGATAGTGAAAACACGTGCCATGATTGTCGCAGTAGGCGTGGCCGGTGTTGCACCTAAATAACCTAATACTACAAAGCTAATAGCAAATATAACCAATGCAATCTTCGACAAGATACCTTTATAACGAATAGAGCGTACTGGCGATCTATCGAGCCAAGGGATCAAGAATAGCACTGCGATGGCACCGCCCATAGCGATAACCCCGCCAAGCTTATTTGGCACCGCGCGCAAGATAGCGTAGAAAGGCGTGTAGTACCATACTGGCGCAATATGCTCAGGTGTCTTTAAGGAGTTTGCCGCCTCAAAGTTAGGTGGCTCTAAGAAATAACCGCCGCCTTCTGGGAAGAAGAATACCACTGCAAAGAACAAGATAAAGAACACCACAATCCCGACCATATCGTGAACGGTATAGTACGGGTGGAATTCGATACCATCTAAAGGTACACCATTCTTATCTTTAAGCTTCTTAATATCGATACCATCAGGGTTATTTGAACCGACATGATGCAAAGCTACGATATGCATAAATACCAAACCAACTAATACTAGCGGAATAGCAACAACGTGTAGCGCAAAGAAGCGGTTAAGCGTGATACCTGAGATGATGTAATCACCACGTACCCATTCAGCAAGGCCGTCACCAATGACTGGCAAAGCTGCCGGTAAGTTCAAGATGACCTGAGCACCCCAGAATGACATATTACCCCAAGGCAATAGATACCCGAAGAATCCTTCTGCCATCAAGGCTAAATAGATACCCATACCGATTAGCCATAGTAGCTCGCGTGGCTTTTGGTATGAACCATATAGCAGTGCTCTGAACATATGCAAGTAAACGACAACAAAGAACGCGGAGGCGCCTGTGGAGTGCATATAGCGGATGAGCCAACCGCCTTTGACATCACGCATGATATATTCAACCGAAGCAAATGCGCCTTCAGCACTTGGGTTATACATCATGGTCAGCCAGATACCAGTCACCAACTGGTTAACCAATACCACCATTGACAACACACCAAAAAAATACCAAAAATTGAAGTTTTTTGGTGCATAGTACTTGGACATATGGTATTCGTAGGTTTCAGTCGCCGGAAAACGCGAATCCACCCAATGCATTAATTTTTTACCCATACTCATATTAAGCCTCCCCAACTGTCAAGATGGTACCATCCATACTATACTCTGGGATGGGTAAGTTCGTTGGTGCCGGTACGCCGCTATAAACGCGACCTGCTAAGTCATATTTGGAACCATGGCAAGGGCAGAAAAATCCGCCGTACCAGTCATTACCGCCTAAGTCAGCCGCGCCAACTTCAGGACGATAGTTTGGGGCACAGCCCAAATGGGTACAAACGCCTTCAACCACTAATAGGCCTGGCTCGATAGAACGAGTTTGGTTCTTGGCATATTCAGGTTGTAGCGATGCGCTTGAGTCGGGATCAGCTAGTAAGGACTCAACAGGCTCTAAAGTATTCACCATATCTTCAGTACGTTTGACGACATAGATAGGTTTGCCGCGATACTTTACGACAATCATTTGCCCGTCTTCAATAGAACCTATATCTTGAGTAACTGCCGCGCCCGCAGCTTCAGCTTTGGCACTTGGCGTCCAAGAGCGAACAAAAGGGGTGGCTACCGCCGCTACTCCAGCTGCACCAATTACGGCAGTTGAAGCAATCAAAACTCTACGGCGTTGTACATTAACGCCTTCGGCTTGGCTCATTAATACTTCCTCCAGGTGAATGAAATGGGATTATCCCACACTGGGTTTATGACTTAGAAATATAAAACATCTAGTATTGGTTTATACCATATTGACAATATAAAGAGACAAGCCGCATCAGCTATGCCTAATTTTGCTAATTGTTACTATTCTAAGCTATTTTGGTTAAAAAATAAATTGGTACGCCAAAAATAACGCGACCTTTGCGGGCATTATTATTAGCTTTACACTGTTGAAGTTCTTAAGTCATTATCAAAATAATTCGCATCGACTGAACGATATGCCTCATTATAATAGTTACATGACATATATAATCACTATTCAAAAATACTTATAATCGCTAGTGAGGATTCAAAGACTGCTTTTATTTCACAGCAACAAATATCGCCTTACGAGTAATAAGATTACCTTATAAATGATAAGGGTATTTATTTATAAGCGATGATACTCGAAATCAGCTCAATGTTCACTAACTTTCAGCGCCTTTACGTAACCGATTCTACTTAACCTCTCATTTAAGTCAGTAGCCATGAGAGAATGAGGAAATGAAAGATACTAGGATAATGCTCTAATCATTCTCAAGCGCTTCCCAGCGCTCAAGCTTCGTCATCATCTCCTCCTCAATAACTGCCAAGCGTTCGCTGGCCGCTGTTGCGGCATCAAAGTCCTCGTTAAACCAAGAACCATCGGCTAGTTTGTCTTGTAGCTGAGCTTGCTCTGATTCTAGCTTAGTGATTTCTTTTGGCAGCGAATCAAGCTCGCGCTGTTCATTAAAGCTGAGCTTTTTTTGCGCTTTATTAGGCTTAGTTGGCGTTGCTGGTTTTTGGTTGGCTTTGGAAGTGCTAGCAGTGCTCGGCGCCTTTACCGCTTGCGCGCGATTCTTTTGAATTAAGTACTCTTGATAGCCGCCTACATATTCATCGACCACGCCATTACCCTCTTCATCGGTATCGAATACCCAAGTAGAGGTAACCACATTATCCATAAACGAGCGATCATGGCTGATAAGCAGTATTGTACCATTGAAGCTGCTGACTGACTCTTCTAATAATTCGAGGGTCGCCATGTCCAAATCGTTGGTTGGCTCATCGAGCACTAGAATATTAGCCGGTTTTAACAGTTGCTTGGCCAACAGTACGCGATTACGCTCGCCACCAGATAAGGCTTTGACAGGGGTACGCGCACGCTCCGGCGCAAATAAGAAGTCTTGCAAGTAGCTCATGATGTGCGTCTTGCGGCCACCAACTTCGATGAAATCTGAGCCTTCAGAAACGTTTTGGGCAACGCTAGCTTCTAAATCGAGCTGATCACGCAGCTGATCAAAAAAGGCGATTTGTAGATTAGTTCCTAGCTCTACAGTGCCAGTCTTAGTGACTTCATCATCAGACATATCGAGCAAGGCTTTAATTAAGGTGGTTTTGCCAGCGCCGTTAGGACCAATGATACCTATTTTATCACCGCGCATAATCGTGGTGCTAAAATTGTCGACTAGTACATTGCCGTCGTACTCAAGATGTAGGTTTTTAACCTTGCAAACAAGCTTGCCACTTTTCTCGCCTTCACCCATCGTGATATTGACGTTACCGACTTGCTCACGGCGCTGGCTACGCTCTTCGCGTAATGCTTTTAGATCCCGCACGCGGCCCTCATTACGAGTGCGGCGAGCTTTGATTCCTTGGCGAATCCAAACTTCCTCTTGCGCTAGTTTTTTATCGAAGTTGGCATTGTTTTTTTCTTCAGCGAGTAATTGCTGCTCTTTTAATTCTTGATAGCGCGCGTAGCCTTTAGCGCCTTGGGTGACATCATAGCTGGTCAATAGACCTCGATCTAATTCGACGATACGCGTCGCCAGCTTATTCACAAACGCTCTATCGTGAGTGACAAACAGCAGTGTCAAACCTTGCCAATCTAACAAGAAGCGCTCGAGCCACTCGATACTATCGACGTCCAAATGGTTGGTGGGCTCATCAAGCAATAATACGTCAGGCTTAGTGACTAAGGCTCTTGCCAACAGCACTCGGCGCTTACGACCACCCGATAGCGAGGACAGGTCATCATTAGGATCGAGTCCCATCGTGGTAATCAGCCGTGTCGCTTCGCGCTCTAAATCCCAGCCGTGTACCGCGTCGATATCGTGTTGCAAAGTCGCCATGCGCTCGCAGGCGTCCATATCGCCCTCAGCACATAGATCAGTTTGCTGATTATAGGCCATGAGTAGATCAGCCGTGTGACGGCTGCCGCCCATGACGATATCTAGTATACGTCCGCGAGTTTCAGGAACATCCTGCTCAAGCATAGCAACACGCACGCTACTATTGACAATGACTTCGCCGCTATCAGGCTGCATAGTGCCGTTGATGAGCTTGAATAAAGTAGATTTACCTTCGCCATTACGACCGATTAGACAAACGCGTTCGCTCGCCTCAATACTGAAATCAACGCCGTCAAGGATAGGTGCTACGCCAAAAGCGAGGTGGATGTTTTTTAGATGTATCAGTGCCATAGATTGTCTTAAGCTTATATATAGTAGAGGAGAATAGGTGATAAAATAGGGCTTAGCTAAGCGGTTAAATACGAGCCACGCTAAATTGTCAGCAGTATAACATGACCCTAGATGACTTTAGCGGATGTAACGCTTTTTTATCGCGGAAACCTTATTACTAAATTATTAACCTTCAATGGATAGGATAGTTATCATGCCACTATATTTGCGCCAGCCATCAGAGGCGACAGAAAACGACTCGCCGACACAGGCTGAACTAAAAGATGAGATGATTGAGCTACAAATGAGTATGGCGCATCTTGAGCTAACCGTAGAGCGATTGGACCAAGTGATTACCCGTCAAGATAAAGATATCCAAACGCTACAACGACAGTTGCAGCTTATCTATAACCAAGTACAGAGTCAAAACGAAAGCGACGGTATCGCTCCTTTTGATGTCCTAGCGGATAAACCTCCACATTATTAAGACAGATGTCATTTTACTAAATGCCATTCTGCTAAGTACCAGCCTTGTATAGATAGCCGCCAGTATCGTCCGATCCAAATCGCAAACGCGATTATATGAGTTTTATTAAATGTAAAGTTGTGACTATATTGTGACGGCATAGTAATTAAATAATTATTTTTTATGGTTGTCATCACTTGTAAAAGCCATTAGTATCTTGCCTTCAATCCCACTTACTCATTAATGTTTAATCCCTTTATGCTTATTGAGTAAGAAAATAAAACAGTTAGGATGTTTGGAGAGATTCAATGCGTAGCACTTTTTGTTTAAAAGCTCTTAGCGTAGCGATTGCTACTTTTTCTATGGCTAGCGCGGCTAGCGCTGCAGGCCTTGATCGTTCTGGTCAAGATATTACCGCGTTTTTACAAGACGGCTTGTATGCCGAAGCGGTCTATACTTATATCGATGGCGATGTCACCGGTCATGACAACGCTTATATAGGTGCTGATGATAAAGCCTATACCAAGGGCAATAAGATAGGCGATATCGCTGAGTCTTACGATTTCTTTCGCTATGGCGTAAAAGCCGATATCAATGACACGTTCAGCGTTGGTATCTTATACGACGAGCCATTCGGCGCTGCTGCTGATTATACTGGTAATAATAATTTCGTCGCTCAAGGCAACCTAGATGACGCTATCAACATTATCTCAAATGGCAATGCTACTGGTTTAGTAGATGCTAGCAATAAAATAGGTCAGCTCTCAAAAGGTGCTACGCAAGCAGGTCAAGCCGCTGCCCAGTTCGCCGAGCAAGCCCAAAATGCGACCTCGCCACAAGCAGCAGCAGAATTTGCCGCGCAAGCAAAAGCTGCCCAAGACAAAGCTTTAGAGCTAAAAGGTCAAGCCGAATCGTTAGGCGCGGCAGTAGCTTCAGCGCAAGCAGAGCAAGCGACGACTGGTGAAGGCACTAATGTAGAAGTACGCACCGAAAACGTTACTGGTATTCTTGGCGCGAGATTAGGCACCAATAAAGAGTTCCAAATCTATGGTGGTCCTGTCGCTCAACAAGTACAAGCCGATGTAGCGCTACGAGGCGTAGCGTACGGTCCAGCAACCGGTTACACCGCTCATATCAGCTCTGATCAAGATTTTGGTTGGCTCGCTGGTGTCTCTTATAGCAAGCCTGAGATTGCTTTAAAAGCGGCATTGACTTATCGCTCTGAGATTGAACATAATACCAATATCGATGAGCAATATCCTTTAGTTGCCGCATTAGGTGGTGATCCTAGTCAGGGTGGCACTATTGAGATTACTACCCCGAAATCAGTAAACTTCGATTTCCAAACAGGTATTAACCCAACTACTTTAGCCACCGTAAAAGTACGCTGGGTGCCTTGGGGCGACTTTGCTATTGTGCCGCCTTTATATAACGAAGTCAGCAAGCGTGCTACCGAAGACGATAAGGGTTTAGCTTTGGTCAGTTATGATGACGACCAATGGCAAGTAGAGCTTGGTCTAGCTAAGCGCTTAACGCCAGCACTGGCTGTATCAGGTAATATTGGTTGGGATAGCGGTGCAGGTAACCCAGTAACATCACTAGGCCCAATTGAAGGCTACTATAGTGCTGGCCTTGGCGCAAAATACAACGTCACTGAAAACTGGGCGGTATCTGCTGGTGGTAAATACTTATGGTTCGGTGATGCCAAAGGTCAGTTACCTACCCAAAAAATAGTCGCTAATTTCGAAGACAATGATGGTTACGTATTAGGCGTTAAATTGTCTTATCAGGCAGCGCAGTAGTGAACTAAGATAGCGTTAAGGACTTATGAAAGTAAATCATAAAATAAGCGATAATAACAAGCGATCCTTAGGGGTCGCTTTTTTGTTGACCGATGCAAACTGTTTGGTAGTAAAGTTGACATTAGTACGGTAAATGTTGCGCAGATAAAGGATGATAAATAAAGTATTTAATTGTTGTTTTAAAGTGAAAAAGCCATTACTATTAAATTAGGACATCGTTGACATATTTGGTAACAACTTGACTATGCTGACGGTTTAACAATGAGGATGTTTGGAGATACAAAATGCGCCCTACCTTTCATTTAAAAACCCTTGCGGTAGCTGTCGCTGCTTTCTCTGCAGCTAGTATAGCTAGCGCTGCTGGTCTTGATCGTTCTGGTCAAGATGTTACTGCTTTTTTTCAAGACGGCACTTACGCGGAGGCCGTTTATACCTATATTGACGCTGATGTTAGTGGTCGCGATAGTGCAAACCAACTTTTGACTGATAATGATTATGCGCGCGGTGATGATACTGGAGATATCGCTGAATCCTACGACTTTTTCCGTTATGGCGTAAAAGCGGATATCAATGACACCTTCAGTATCGGTGTTATATATGATGAGCCCTTCGGTGCTGCTGCTGAATATAAAAAAGGCAATTTTGTAGCCAATGGCGACCGAGACGCTGTTATCAGTAGCGCATCAGGTGGAGCGATTGGTCCAGGATCGCCACTTGGACTGACAAACTATGCTCAAGCTGCAGATGCGTTAGAACAATTACAAGCAGGGGCAGCGGCAGGTGTCTTAACTCCTGAGCAACAAGGTCAATTAGCACTTCTAGCACCTTTAGTAGCTGTTGCTGATGTTGGAGCTGCTACACCAGGCGAAACGACCAAAGTTGAAGTTCGTAGCAATAACTTAACCGCTATTTTAGGTATGAAATTCGGTCCAAAAAAGAACTTCCAAATCTATGGTGGTCCAGTTGCTCAGCGTATTGAAGCTCAGACTAGGCTTCGTGGTACGGCTTATGGCCCGGCCACCGGATATACTTCCAACACGAGCAGTGATACAGACTATGGCTATCTAGCAGGTATCTCGTTTAGTAAGCCTGAGATTGCTCTAAAAGCCGCATTGACTTACCGTTCTGAGATTGATCATGAATCGCCAACATTTGAAGTATATCCTCTAGCGCCATTATTGAGTAGTCAAGCTAGTGGTCAGCTACCTAATCAGCGTGGCGGTAAGGTAGAAACGACAACACCTGAGTCAATCAACTTTGACTTCCAAACTGGTATCAATCCGACCACATTGGCAACTGCTAAGGTGCGCTGGGTGCCATGGGGTGATTTCAAAATCACGCCACCACTATATAACGATGCTACCTTAGGTAGATTTGGTCCAGACGGTCTCAACTTAGTCGACTATGATGATGATCAATACCAAGTAGAAATCGGTGTTGCTAAGCGCTTAGCTCCTGCTTTAGCGGTGAATGGTACAGTAGGCTGGGATAGTGGTGCTGGCGATCCAACCACCTCTCTAGGTCCTATCGAAGGTTATTACAGTGTTGGCTTGGGAGCTAAGTACAATGTAACCCCTGAATGGGCCGTTTCAGCAGGCGGTAAGTACTTGTGGTTCGGTGATGCTCAAGGCAGACTACCTACTGGCAAAATTGTCAATGATTTCGAAGATAACGATGGCTTTATTGCCGGTGTGAAGCTGTCTTATCAAGGTAAATAATATAGTACAAAATAATCGTCATAATAGTATAATTTCAAAAAAGCGACTTTTTAAAGTCGCTTTTTTAGGTTTACAATGACTAAAATAATTGTGAACCTACTAGTCATATATAAAGCTAGTTAATCGAAAAATCTATCTAAAAGAAAGTGTACGAAGTTATATGTCGGCTATTGTTAGCTTGCTAGGCCTTGATTTGATTAGTTATCATTATATCTATAAAGCCAGATATTCTGTCTTAAAATAGAAAAATTGCCCTTAATAAAAGTCGATAAAGAAGGTTTGCTATAACCTTAAAAATTAACTATGATATCAAAATCAGTTACCTTGACTTACATTACTGTGATGTCTAAAAAATCTGATAACATAGTAAAATCAAATCTTGCGAGCGATGTTTTCGTCGTTTGGCAAAGGATTGCAAGTAGAGGTCAGGTGGATAACCCTACCGATCGATAATATTATTCATGGAGGATGTCACGTGTCGCAACAATTCCCTATCTCTAAGCTCACTTTAGCGCTTATCACTTTATCTGCTGCCTCATTTACTCAAGCAGCTGGACTTGATCGCTCTGGTCAAGATATCAAAGGTTTCTTCAATCCAGGCACTTACGCTGAGATTGATTATGCTTATATCGATACTGATGTTTCAGCACATGACAACGCTGGAACACCATTTGGTATCACTGATAACGAATCTGGTTATGTCAAAGGCAATGACACTGGCGATGCTACTGATGATGCGTATACTTTCGCTCGTTACGGTGTAAAGACTGACATTAATGAGAACTTCAGTATTGGTGTCTTCTACGATGAGCCATTTGGTGCCGAAGTTGAATATAAGGGTGATCATAACTTTGTATCTCGTCCTGGCGACAACAACTTTGTCACAAGAGGTCCTGACGGCACTCCGATTGTGCTGCCTCAATCAACGATCAATCCATCTGTAAACGATCCTAACTACGAAAAGAACACTAACGTTAGCGTACATACTGAGACGTGGACGGGTTTACTAGGCTTTAAGTCTAACGGCTTTCAAGTCTTTGGCGGCCCAGTCATGCAAAGAGCAAAAGCTGAAGTAAATTTGCGTGGTAAAGCCTATGGTCCTCTGACCGGTTATGATGCCAACGTCAATGGCGATACTGACTATGGCTGGGTAGCAGGGGTAGGGTATAGTATCCCTGAGATTGCTCTAAAAGCTAACTTGACTTATCGCTCAGAGATTGATCATGAAACTGAGATAGGCGAGAGAATTCCATTACTAGGTACAGGCTTGAAAAATACTGCTTTAGGGCAGCTTGGTATTGATCCAAACTCTGAATTAGGCCAGTCCATAGGTGAGTACGCGACCACTAGGGCCACAGTAACGACTCCGGAATCTGTAAACTTAAACTTCGAAACTGGCCTTAGTCAAGAGTATCAGCTACTAGGTACGGTAGACGTACGCTGGGTACCTTGGAGCGACTTTAAGATTGTACCGCCTTTCTACAATGCTTACTCAAAAGCAGCAGTACCTGAAGGCTTGCCTTTATTGTCTTATGATAAAGACCAGTGGAAAGTCGATGTAGGCCTAGCCAAACGCTTCAATGAAAAGTTAGCTGGTTCAGTCGTAGTCGGTTATGACTCAGGCGCAGGCGACCCTGTCAGCTCTTTAGGAACTATTGAAGGTTTCTATAGTGTAGGCGGCGGCGTTAAATATAATGTCACTCCAGAATGGGCGGTCTCAGTTGGCGGTAAATACCTCAAGTTTGGTGATGCCACAGGACAATTACCTAATGGTAGCGTCGTCAGTAAAGCCGATGACAATGATGGCTATATTGCTGGTGTAAAACTGTCTTATCAGAGCCAGTAAACTAATTTCTATTTAATTAACGCTCTATAAAGCTTATCAAGCGGTGATGGATGAGCTTTATAGTAAGCGAAAATAGTTTAAGTAAAATGTAGATATTAATAAAGCGTGGTTATTCAGTTTAGTATTACTTTTACGGTTAAGTATTATCGTATCTCGTAAAGGTTAAATAATTAAATCTTGACTTACTATGCTATTTTTGGTTATCTATAAAAGTTGTTCAACTGCTATAAGGCGTTGAATATGAAAGGAATATCTCATCATAATCCATGGAGGAATACGAATGTTACCTAACCGTCATTCAATCTCAGCTGATTCTACAGCACCTAAATTAAACACCCCATTAAAAGCTAGCGTCGTAATCCTGACTTCTGTGATATTAGCAGCCTGCGGAAGTAGTGGTAGCGATTCTTATAATATGAGTGATATCTTTGATGGTAGCAGTCCAACCATTCCAGCTCCAGAACCCACTCCTGAGCCTGAGCCAACGCCTGAACCAGAACCTACTCCTGAGCCTGAGCCTGGTGAAGACTACAGCTCAGCAGCGGAAGCGGACTTATCGGGCGCTCAGCATTTATCTGTTGATGGAACGGCGCTTGGTCAAGGTGCTCTAACAAATACCACACGTGATTTTGATATCCGGAGTACTGCTGATGCAGATGCTCGTGCCGATGAAGTTTTAACGGGCGTTGTACAGAACCCCGTAGCCGTTACCTTATCAGGTGATGACGATAATGACACTGAAAATGGCTTCAAGTCTTATGAAGGTACTGGCCAAGTATTAGCGGAAGGTGACCTAGCTTATACCTCAGTCTATAAAGATTTTGGTGATGACGGTGAGTTACGTGTTGCTCATATTGATGGCGCTGTCAGTGCTTTAGGTAATCAAATTCCAGTAGACGGTGTTCTAGTCATTGGTAATAAAACTGCGACCCTACCGACAGAAGGTAAGTTTGAATACACGGGTGATGCTACCAATCGTAAAGTAGGTCCTGGTAATGCTATTGAATATGGTACTTCTGCGTTCACTGCTGACTTTGTCGCGAAGAAAGTAGCTGGCGAATTGAAGTTTGCCAATGCAGGTGATATTAATTTAGCAGCAGATATCGACGGTAACGAGTTCTCAGGTACTGCAGCTGACGAGAATGGCTATAATACTGAAGGTGCTTTCTACGGTAAAGATGCCAATTACATCGGTGGTATCTATGAAGGTAATGGCTCACAAGGTACCTTTGGCGCTGAGAAAAACCAAGAGGTAACGCCAGAACCAACCGATCCAACTGATCCAACTGATCCAACTGATCCAACTGATCCAACTGATCCGACTGATCCGACTGATCCGACTGATCCAACTGATCCAACTGATCCGACTGATCCGACTGATCCGACTGATCCAACTGATCCAACTGATCCAACTGATCCAACTGATCCGACTGATCCGACTGATCCAACTGATCCAACTGATCCAACTGATCCAACTGATCCAACTGATCCAACTGATCCAACTGATCCAACTGATCCAACTGA
>NZ_JBQQER010000015.1:0-49786 GCF_052259045.1 Psychrobacter sp. 1Y11 | reverse complement strand
ACTAATCATCAACGCTTAGCGTTATGCTAAACGGTTAGTCAAAAGCCGCTCTCTTTATTGAGGGTGGCTTTTTTTATAGTCCAAAGACAAGTATCGATTGTCTGTAGGGTAGGTTAGCTTAAGCATAACCCACCGAATTTGCTACACGATTGAATATCGATTTTGCAGATATTTGTGGTAAAGGAATAATGATGCTAACTATAGATTTACTCAATAAAAGATCATCTAACACTCAAAGTAGTATTCAAACCGCTGCAGACATCGAAAGTATTATTCAACCGCAAGATGCTTGGAGTTATCAGACAATAGTAGAGTTGCTTGCACAAGATAGTGTTGATTTATTGGTCGTTTATCAAAGCGATAAAGTCGTTAGCTACTGTCTTTATCAGGTCGTTTTTGAGCAGGCGGAAATATTACGCATAGGCACGCATCCTGACTATCAGCGTCAAGGTATTGCTTCAAACCTATTTGCTAAGTTAAACGAGAAGCTACAAGAGCTAGATGTTGAGAGTTTACTGTTAGAGGTAAGAGCCGATAATGCGCCGGCGATAGCTTTGTATGAGCAGCAAGGTTTTGAGACGATCCACCAGCGTAAAGGTTATTACACAACCGCGCATCAGACAGCTGTCGATGCTTTAATTATGCAGCTAAATTATAAAAAATGAAGCGAAGGAGAATTAATAAGATTATCGATGATAAGGAAGCGTAGAGCTGTTATTTTTACAATCTTCTATCGAAGGCACGTAACTATCATCCTCTTGCATACGCGTTAGCAGAGTAATGCGCTGGGTTAACATCTCCACCATAAGGTTGATATTGGCTTGTTGTTTTTTGACTTGTTCCAGCTTTTGCTGAGTGACGAGCAGTTGCTCATCAAGATTCAAATTACCATCGTAATAATCATCAAGGCTATTTTTTATCTCAGTAAGGGTAAAACCAATAGCCTGCGCGCTTTTAATCAGTTCAATACGCTCGATACATTCGGGATGAAACTCAGTGTATAAGCGCGAACCCGCTTGCCGCTTACGAGACTTCAGCAGCCCTAGCTCGTCATAATGACGCACGGTATCTTTGGTGGTATTGGCTTTTTTTGCTAAAGCCCCAATGAGTAAAAACGCAGTATCCGGCATCGTGGCCTCTTTTCGTATGTCAATCTTATCGACTAAATGTCATTTATCTATTATCAAATAGTGGCAGTCTAAAGTGACCAGATTTTTGAATGCTCATCAGAGCTATCCAGCCTAGCCACAGGCACCGGCTGATGGGGCTGAGTGGGCCAGCTAACAGCGCCTTTATTTAATAATTGCTCTAGCTGAGCCAAAAACTGACTGCGGCTGAGGGTAGTCGCGCCTAAGCTTAGTAGATGATCATTAGGCAGTTGACAATCGACTAGCGCCACGCCGCTGTCAACGCAGAGCTGCATCAAGCCCCAGAACGCTAATTTTGAGGCGTTAGAGGCACGATGAAACATCGACTCACCAAAATAAATGTGGCCAATTTTTAGTCCATAAAGCCCGCCTATCAGCTGTCCATTCTCATCCCACACTTCTACGCTATGAGCGAAACCATAGCGATGCAGCTCGGTATAAGCTTCGATCATCTCCTCATGAATCCAAGTGTGCTCAACCTCAGGCTGTTTATCATTAACATCATTACTACGCGGCAAACTACAAGCATGAATGACTTCATCGAATGCTTGATTGACCGTTAACTGCCAACGCGAGCGCCGAGCTTGTTTACGTAGTGATTTGCTGGGCTGATAGTCGCTTGGCGCAATGACGCAGCGCGGCTCAGGGCACCACCAAGCAATAGGTTCATCTTCATTAAACCAAGGAAATAGCCCCTGCGCATAAGCCGATATCAGCGTTTCAGGAGCCAAGTCGCCACCTAGTGCTATCACGCCGTAGCCGTCAGGATCGGCCTCATTAGGAGTGGGGAAGTCATAGCGACCAAGACTTTTAATAGTTTTATAAAAAGTCTCAGGCATCATATTATTGATATCGAGCTTATTGAGCATAATGGTTCTTAATTTGATGGCTACTTCGTTTTAATCGATTGTCAATGTTGACGCATAAGTATGATCGGTGGCGATGGTTTCGCCAATAGCGTCTAAGTATTTTTCAGCATCGAGAGCGGCCATACAACCAGTACCTGCTGAGGTGATTGCTTGACGATAAACATGATCAGCGACGTCACCTGCAGCAAAAACGCCATCAATACTCGTTTGGGTAGCATTACCATTGATACCGCTATTGACGATGATATAACCATCATTCATCTCAAGCTGACCTTTGAACATGTCGGTGTTAGGCTTATGGCCAATAGCGATAAATATGCCATGAGTATCTAGTTGTTTGCTGCTGCCATCTTCGGTCGATTCGATAACGACGCCATTGACACCCATATCATCACCCACAACTTCTTTTACGGTGTGGTTCCACTCTATTTTAACATTGCCATTTTTGGCTTTCTCGAACAGTTTGTCTTGTAGGATTTTCTCAGAGCGCAGGCTGTCACGGCGATGCACTAAAGTGACTTCTGAGGCAATATTGGATAGATACAGTGCTTCTTCAACAGCCGTATTACCGCCGCCGATGACCGCGACTTTTTGGTCTTTATAAAAGAATCCGTCACAAGTGGCACAAGCGGATACGCCTAAGCCTTTGAATTTTTCTTCTGACTCTAAGCCCAAATACTGAGCTGAGGCGCCAGTTGAGATAATGAGCGCATCACAAGTGTAGCTGCCATTATTACCAATCAAAGTAAAAGGACGCTCATTTAACTTAACTTCGTTGACGTGATCATAGACCAGCTCTGTACCGAAGCGCTCGGCATGCGCTTTCATGCGATCCATTAGCGCCGGACCTGTTAAATCATGAGCATCACCTGGCCAGTTATCGACTTCAGTTGTCGTGGTTAACTGTCCGCCGACTTCTAGGCCGGTAATCATGACAGGCTTAAGATTGGCACGCGCTGCATAGACAGCTGCGGCGTAACCTGCAGGGCCTGAACCTAAAATAATGAGTTTTTCGTGACGTGGCGCTGTAGTGTCAGTTGCCATAAAATATTCCTTACTAATGATTTAATGAACTGATTATAAATATGAAGCGTTATAAGTTATTAAAATTAATTATTAAAAATTGCGACTAAGATGGTTTTTGTCATTGCGATGTGATAATAACATAAGGGCAGCGGGTAAAAAGTGCAAGTTTGCTAAAACAAACATCACTATGATAAGAACTAAACGATAGCTCAAAATTAAAGCCGCTTTATTGATAACAGACTCGCCACTTTGGCTAGGTATTTGCTATCATAACCAGTTATGTAAAAAGCAGTAAGAGCCATGGAAACAGCGACTTGTAAGTATAAAGCTATCTAGATGGCGCTTTATGGTTCACAGGCTTTAGAGTTAAAGAAGCAAGTCAGCATATAAGCAAGCCTACAAACACCTAAGCACGATTGTGAGTAATCGTGTGTCACCACTTATTTAGTATCAATATATTGATAAAGGCAGATCCTACGTGATATCAGCAGCAGTTATAGACTATTTAAAAAAAGGGATATTTACCATTCTTGGGTTAATGCTGGCAGTCTATCTGTTCATTATCTTGATGACATATACCGGTAATGATCCTAGCTGGTCACATATCAGTAGTGATATGACCACTATCAATAATATGGGCGGCGCGACAGGCGCATGGTTGTCCGATTTGCTTTATAGCTTTTTTGGTTTTAGCGCTTGGTGGCTGCTGGTATTTATGGTTTACGAGTCTATCTTGATTTGGTGGAATAACAAACCGACTTTTTGGGTGCTACGTTTGGTGGCTTATATCTTTTTGCTATTGAGTGCCAGCGCTCTATTTGCGCAATTGATGGCTTTGATTCAGCAAGTGGCAGATCCGGTCACATCAGGTCTCAAAGGCGTGGCTGGTGGCATTATCGGCCTTGAGTTACAAGCGCGCTTAGCGCTGTTATTGACTAAATGGGGTAGCCTGTTATTTCTAAGCGCTTTTGTGATAGTGACGGCTACTTTTGCCTTTAATATTCATTGGTTATCGCTATATCACAGATTAACTGATCTGCATTGGTTCGGTTCTGGTATCGGCAATACGGCTAGCACAGGCTCACTTGAGAATGACAACGCTCTTGATAGCAATGCCTTGATTACCGATGATGAAGCTGACGTAGCAAATCAAAGCAGTGATAGTTTTACTAAAGCAGCCGACTATGAGCAGCTACCACTCGAGCTACAAGAAGCGTCTAGCGCTACCGCCCAAAATAGCAGCCGCTTTAGTCATGTGTTGACCGACTTTCTAGCTAAGTCAGGATTGGGTGCTAGTGTCAAAGAGGCGATAGCTAGCGCTGAAGCGGCAGCTACTAACAAAGCTATGGCAGATCATCTACAGCCCGCTACCGCTACTGCGAATACAGAGCGCGCTCAGAGCTTAGCCCATCCGCGTCAACAAAATACTAGCGCAACTGCCGCGCCGATACGCAAAGTTGAGCCCAGCTTCGCTTGGAATGATGATGACATGGTGGCTGATTTGCTTGCTCGTGAATCAGCTACTGAGCAAGGGGCACCTGCACCCGCTGTATCGCCGACTACTATGGACCAGGCAGAGCAGGGCAGTCAAGTCAATCGCATGACTCATTTAGAGTCTGAGCAAGCGGCGACTGATGAACTGAAAGGGATAACTGAAACTCATAACGAAACATTAGATAGCGCAGTCATGCCGACACCATCAGCTCAAATTGATGGTTTAGCCGATGCTTGGTTAGCCGAACATAGCGCCGTCGAACAAGCGCCCAACACTGATCAATTAAGTGCTAAGCAAGCTGAGGCAGATAGCACGCAAACAGCTAGCACTGAAATAAACAACAGGGAAACAGCGGCT
Source organism: Psychrobacter sp. 1Y11 (assembly GCF_052259045.1). Lineage (NCBI taxonomy): Bacteria > Pseudomonadati > Pseudomonadota > Gammaproteobacteria > Moraxellales > Moraxellaceae > Psychrobacter > Psychrobacter sp. 1Y11. The sequence continues at coordinate 44,891 of NZ_JBQQER010000015.1, read as the reverse complement.
AGTGAAAATATTGCTATTGAATCAACTGCGGCTACTAATCCCATAACAAAACCTGCAGTCGCCGCTGCGGTGGTCACAGAAAATGCAGCTACGAAAGCGGCATCAATAGCTATCCCTGCTAGTGAGCAAGCGCCTACAGCTAATACCTCCTCGCTTGCAGATATGACCCCAACTAATACACCGCCGTCCAATCCAAAAGAAGCGCCAAAAGCGCAGAAAGTAGATGACGAGTTACCAGTAGAGTCAGCACCAGTGACAAAACCTGCAGTTAGCTTTGCGGTACCTGATGGCGATGCGAGCAATCATATTACTGATATGATGCCCGAAGACAATAGCCCGGCGAGTAGCGAGGATTTGGATGAGCCCTTCATGCCGGATATTCATGATGATGAAGCCTTTGCCAAACGCTCAAGATCGATGCAAACCGCTCAGTACCGCAGTAGTCTCAGTAAGATCCCAGAGCTTGCTATTCTCGATAAGCCTGATCCTGATCGCGAGCCGAGCTACACCGTAGCAGAGCTTGATCAACTCTCAGAGCTACTAGAGATCAAACTCCAAGAGTTCAATGTCAAAGCCGAAGTCGTACAAGCGATTCCAGGACCAGTAGTTACCCGCTTTGAGGTCGAGCTTGCTGCGGGGATCAAAGCCAGTAAAGTCACAGGTATCTCACGTGATTTGGCTCGCTCCTTGTCTATGGCCTCATTGCGCGTGGTCGAGGTCATCCCTGGTAAGCCTTATATCGGTATCGAGGTACCTAATAAGCAGCGCGAAATGGTACGCTTAATTGAGCTATTAAATACCGAAAAGTATAAAGACCCTAACGCGCAAATCAGTATGGCGATGGGTAAAGACATCGGCGGTAAACCGATCATTACTGATCTGGCACGCGCGCCGCATATGTTAGTCGCTGGTACCACAGGCTCTGGTAAGTCGGTGCTGGTCAACTCTATGTTGCTCTCGATGCTACTGAAATATACCCCCAATGAGCTCAGATTGATTCTCATTGATCCCAAGCAGCTTGAGCTAGCTAATTATAATGAGATTCCACATCTGCTGACGCCTGTGGTAACTGATATGACGGAGGCGGCCAGTAGCTTGTCTTGGTGTGTGGCAGAGATGGAGCGCCGTTATCAGCTGATGAGTCTGCTAAAGGTGCGTAAACTCAATGAGTTCAATAAAAAGGTGCTCGCCGCTGAAAAGGCAGGCAAGCCGATGCTTGATCCTTTATGGCGTCCCAACGATAATGTCAGTATCGACCAAGCGCCTAAGCTAAAAACGCTACCGATGATCGTTATCGTCGCCGATGAGTTTGCCGATATGATAATGCAAGTTGGCAAACAAGCCGAAGAGCTGATCACCCGTCTTGCGCAAAAATCGCGGGCTTCTGGTATTCATTTGATGCTAGCGACTCAGCGCCCCTCAGTCGATGTGATTACCGGCCTGATCAAAGCCAATATCCCAGTACGTGCTGCTCTACGAGTCAACTCAAAAGTCGATTCGCGGACTATTTTGGATAGCGGCGGCGCTGAAGACATGCTCGGTAATGGTGATATGCTGTTTTTAGGACCAGGTCAAATTGAGCCTGATCGAGTGCATGGCGCTTATGTCAGTGATGAAGAGGTCAACCGCGTCTGTGACGCGTGGCGTGAGCGCGGCGCTCCAGATTATATCGATAATATGGCGGGCAATTTTGAATTATCGAGTTCTGGTAGTGGTAGCTCTGGTGCTAGCGCGTCAGGCGAAGATGACGATCTTTATAATGATGCGGTTGCCTTTATTATGGAGACGCGCAAAGTCTCCGCATCGTCCATTCAGCGCAAATTCAGCATTGGCTATAACCGCGCCGCGCGTATTGTCGATTCGATGGAAGAAGCGGGCCTTGTCAGCTCAATGGGTAAAAGCGGTAAGCGTGAACTGTTGATGTAAGTCTATAATAAAATGTCAAAAAACGAGCTACGCAAATAGCTCGTTTTTTTGTGCAAATTTTGCTTTAGCTTAATACTAAGATATAGTATTTGCTTATATAATTGACAAAACTAACAGCTATGCAAGGATGCTCTATGTTTAAAGAATACACCCAATTTGACGCGCTAGGTTTAGCAGAACTCGTCAGCAAAGGCGAAGTCAGCGCCAAAGAATTACTCGATAGTGCCGTCGCACGCGCCAATAAGCTCAACCCCAAACTAAACGCCATCATTCACCGTTTCGATGAGCGTGCTTATGATAAAGCGCAAGCGGGACTACCGTCTGGCGCTTTTACCGGTGTACCTTATTTGCTAAAAGACTTATCTTTTAGTTTTGAAGGTGAGCCTTTGACCATGGGTAGCCGCAGCGTCAATATCATGTCAGATTACGATAGCGAAATTGTCAAACGAATGAAAGTCACAGGAGTCAATACCTTTGGCAAGACTAATACGCCTGAGTTTGGCCTGATTATTACCACTGAGCCCAAGGCTCATGGCGCCACTCATAATCCGTTTAAAAAAGGCTATAGCTCTGGCGGCTCATCGGGTGGTAGTGCCGCCGCAGTAGCTAGTGGTATCGTACCGATGGCAGGCGCAGGTGATGGCGGCGGCTCTATTCGTTTTCCAGCCGCTTGGTGCGGTACTTTTGGCTTCAAACCTAGCCGTTGTCGCAACCCTATGGGGCCTAAGGTTGGAGAGGGCTGGGAAGGCGCGGTAGCTGATCACGTGATTACCCGCAGCGTGCGTGATAGTGCCGCGATGCTCGATGCCACTAGCGGTGCTGAAATTGGCGCGCCGTTCGTGATTGCACCGCCTAAAGGGAGCTTTTTAGAAGCGGCGATGCGCGAACCCAAACCGCTAACAATTGCCCTGCATCAGCAGCCACTGATTGCCGGTACGGTCGTGGATAAAGAGGTGTTGGCGGTACTTGAGCATACTGCTAAGCAGCTAGAATCCATGGGGCATCGTGTGGTGCCTGCCGAGCCGAATATCAATATAGAGCAGTTCTGGCATGACTTTATGGTGGTAGTCTGTACGCATACTGCCTTTACTATCGATGATATTGCGCATAATTATGGTGCTCATCACATTAAAAAACTAGAGCCACAAACCCAAAACATGGCGCTACTAGGACGTTCCTTATCGGCAGTTGATTTAGCGCACGCTAAGCAAGGCTGGCATGACAGCCAATATCAGACGGGATTATTGTTAGAGACCTACGACATGATTTTGTGTCCGACTGTTCCGACAACAGCGGTCAAGCACGGCGTATTGCCGCCAAGTGTGATGGATGAGATGCTGATGCGTAGTGCTGAGGTGCTCAATAAAGGGATCGATATGGGTAAGTATGCTTTTAGCTCTGGCATGATAGAGAAGCTCAGCCATCCGGTATTGAGTAAGATGGCTTTTACTTTATTAGGTAACGTCACCGGCCTACCGGCAGTTTCTGTACCCGTAGGCATGAGTAAAAAAGGCCTACCTATTGGCATGCAGCTGATCGGGCGCATGAATGATGAAACGACATTATTCAGTGTGGCAGGTGAGATGGAGCGGGCAGGCATGTTTACTAAGCCTGCCTTTGCAAAGTAGCCTAAATATAGATCACGCTAATCAAAGCGGTAAATATCCATCCCTAAGCTGTGGTGCGCCATGCTTTGATGCACGACACTGACGCGTTGTCCTACGCCTAGGGCAAAAAACAACGGCAGTAAATGCTCATCGCTCGGATGAATATCTTTATAATTAGGATACTGCTGCCAGTTTAAGGCGGCAGGGATATCGGTTTTTAGCTGCTGCAATAACCACAGCTTAAAGTCCTTTGCTGTCTTATCCACGCTATCGGCTTCCCAGCGCAGTGCTTGCAGATTATGAGTAATATTGCCTGAGCCGATGATTAGGATTTGCTGTTCACGTAGACGAGCAAGCTGCGCGCCTAATTGATAGCAAGCAATGCTGTCATAATGCTGAGGTAAAGATATTTGCACCACAGGCACATCTGCCTGCGGATAAAGATGGCGAAGCGGCGACCAAACGCCGTGATCGCTGACTCGTAACGGGTTGGCCGCGGTATTGATACCGCGTGCGCTGAGCTGCTGCGCCAAAGACTCAGCAAGTGGAGCGTGACCTAGAGCCGGGTATTGTAGCTCATGTAGCTGTTGACTGAAGCCTGAAAAGTCATGCCAAGTCTTCGGCTGTGGATTACTGCTAATTTCAAGCTTAGTAGACACCCAGTGCGCCGACATAATGATAATGGCTCGCGGCTTAGGTAGGTTTTGTCCGATGCGGGCTAGCGCGCTGGTAGTCGCGGACTGCTCGATAGCTAAGGTCGGCGCTCCATGTGAAATAAATAAAGCAGGCAATCTTGCCACGTTAGTCAAGCCCATAGGCGCATCTAACCAGGCGGCCGCACCGCTGATAGGTGTAGTCGTATCATGCCTCTCATGCTGGGGGCTGTGATTAGGCTGGCTAGTAGATCTGGCTGACTTTGATTGGTTCATGTCAGCTTTATTAGGGCAGATTCGCGTTTTTCAATCCGTTTAGGTGTTTTAGCTCAGCTCTGGTGCTAGTTGCCACGGTGATAAGGATGATTATTATTGATGCTCATCGCGCGATACAGCTGCTCCATCAGCACGACTCGCACTAGCGGATGCGGCAAAGTGAGCGCTGATAATGACCAGGTCATATCTGCCTTTGCCAGTACTGCCGGTGAGACGCCATCAGCGCCGCCTATTACTAACGCCACATCCATACCTTGTGGCATCACATCGGCAAGTTTGTTCGCTAACTTTTCGGTTGAGAGCATCTTGCCTTTGACGTCGAGCACCCATAATTGCTCATGCCCTGAAGCGTTATGCGCAGCCAGTATCGCCTGTCCTTCTTGCTCACGGTACTGTGCTAGATTAGCAGTTGATGGGTTTTTTGCTCGTTTTGCCGCAGCAATCTCCACGATTTGGGTGCTGAGCATAGGCTGGATACGTTTGAAATATTCGTCAAACCCGGTCTGTATCCATGTAGGCATTTTATTACCGACGCTCAGTATTCTTATTTTCATGGCAGTTAGTACTCCAATAATTGAGTAAAAATAACAAAAGAAGTCTACGCTTAATTTAATGTAACAAACAAGACTTTTATACCCCTTTTTTTTATGCTTAACTAGCATTCGACAAACAAGAGTCTGTTTTGTCACTTAGTTATATTTTCTATGGACTTAATTAAAATTTTTTACGAAAGGAGTCGTTTATGAGTCGTATTATTATGAATCGCACTGTAGCAAATGTCTTAACCCTTACGGCAGGTGCTCTGTTGTCTACTTCTGTATTTGCCGCTTCATTAGATGGCACTCAGTGGCAAACGGTCGATGACAAAACTGGTGAAAAAAAGGCCATTATTCAGCTAAATGAAAATGGCGGTAAGGTCTCCGGTAAAATCATCAAGGTACTCGATAAACAACAGGCGAAAGCAGTCTGTACTAAATGCCCAGGCAGCCTAAAAAACAAACCAGTCGAAGGGCTGCAGATTCTGACAGGTCTAAAAGCGGACGGTAATAATAAGTGGAGCGATGGCAAACTGGTTGATCCGGAGTCTGGCAAAGTCTACTCAGGGAAAATCACCTTGAGTGACAATGGCCAGAGCTTAGATCTGCGAGGCTACGTAGGTACGCCCTTGTTTGGTCGCTCACAGACTTGGCAGCGTATTAAATAACCCGCTCAGAAAGCCATCAATAAAAAGGATGACCGATTGCTATCAGTCGTCCTTTTTTTGTGGTTATTTTTGCGATACGTTAAATATGATCATCTTAGGTTCAGCCGATCTGATTCTAATAAGCGCGTTAGGAGTCATGAGTCAGCGGTTTAAGCGTCTCAGAGATACCCGTAGTACCTTTATTTTTAGGGATAACGTTCAATGTGGCATCTGACTCGAAAACGATGGCTTCTATTTCATCTAAGTCATGAATACCATTTGCACGCATAACGCTCTCAAGCTCTTGATAAGTTAAACGCTCATCACGCATAGCTTCTGGTAAAAACTGGCCTTGATAAAAAACAATCTTAGGTTCAGACAAAATAAAACTGCTAAACGAAGATGATATAGAAGCGTATTTGGTCACCAAAAACTGTAATAAATAAAGGGTCACAATAGAAGCACCACCCTCAATAAACGGGATGTCCTTGAGCAAGATCGTACTAGCGCCCAATGAGCCGATCATAACGGTCACGATCCAGTCAAAGTTATTAAGCTGCGAGGTTGAGCGCTTGCCTGAGACTTTGGTGGTGACGACAATTAAGATATAGACCAGCACCGCGGTCAGCACAATACGTGCAAGTTTTTCTATATCGTCAAAAAACAGCATATCCATAACGATTACCCCTATTTATATTTTTAGCTACTGATTGTAAATAGCTATTTATTAACGGCAATGAGCAGTTTGCTCAGCCTAACGGATTTTATAGCTTAGGAGGATAAAAGTTTTGTAGTCGTTTGGAATTTAGAGATAAACTAGAAACATTTTAGCTATCGGCAGTGCTCATTTGTGAATGTTCAACACGCCCTAATAAAAATAAGCTCATAGCGCTGTTTTATCTCATCATATCTAGCTTGGCAGTCAATGGTTCAAAAACAGTCATTTTGGGCTTAGCAGTCGATTAAATAGCCAAATACCGACACCGGCGCTAATAAAAGTGAGCAGCATAATCGCGATTAAAGCGACTAATAATGGCAGCGGTTGCTGCAGGCTCATTTCTATAAATACTTGCCGATTGGCTTCATCAAACAACCATAACCAAATGGCTAAAAAGTAAAGAGCGTTCAGCAACCAAACGATAACCGTACCGCCAATTGCTAGTTTACTCATCTCATCTTTACGTATTGCACGGCGTTGATGTTTGATGAATTTATGCACGGCAATAAAGGCACCCACTAAGATAGATAGCAAAGTCACCAATTGCGGATTGAGCGCAATTTTCGTTTGTAGCAGCATCAACAAAGCGCTAGCCAGAATATAACCCACCATAAAAAACCCTAGATATTGCGCTAGTTTGACTGGTGTAGTCGATGGGCTAATCACAGATTGAGCCTTAGATTTACTTAAGTTTGCGGATTTGCGCGACATAAATTTGCCTGTATAAATATATTATAATCAGAATTATTTAGCTCAGACTACTTTTTGGCAGTCCAATCGAGCATAGCATCGAGTACCGGGCGAGCCAGATAAGGATTCAATGCCTCGTCGGTATTGATTACGCCGACTACCGCATAATCTTGTCCGGATTGTCCTTTGACATAACCTGCCATAGCGGTGACATTGTTTAAAGTTCCGGTCTTGATCCAAGCTCGGCCAATAGCTTTTGAGTCTGGCAGGCGCTCGCTATGATGCATAATCGTCCCACTAACGCCTGCGATGCCAAGTGAGTTGACGTAAGCGTCGAAGCTTGGATGATGGTAAGCAAAGCTCAAAAGCTCATTTAGGTTGGCGGCGGTCACTGTACAATCTCGGCATAGCCCTGAGCCGTTGGTTAGATACGGCGGGGTAGTGGTTAAATTATTTTGCCACCATTGATTGATCTGCGCTAATGCTTGCGGATAATCAGTCGCTGTTGGTTGGCCAAATTGATAAAGGCTAGTGGCGTTTGGCTTAATATTATTAACTTCAGTCATAGTCTGACTATTAACGGCGCTGTTATTCGTATCAATAGTATCTGCGCGCTTAGCTTTGTGATAGCTACCGATGGACAACGCCACTTGCTCAGTCATCACATTATTGGAGAAGTGATTGATATCATATATCTGCTGCGCCAAGTTATAAGACGGATAACTAACTAGGGGGAATGGCGATAAAGGCAAAGAAGTTAAGCCAACATGCGAATGATACGCTGCGTAAGGCTTTTCTTGACTGATTACCTCTCCGCTAAGCGTATTGCCAAGCGCCTGCCATTTTGTCGCAATGACACGAGCCACAAAGTCTTTGGCGTCTGGGTAATTAACATAGAAGACATGCTCACCGCAGCTGTCTGGCAGTTTAGCATTGAGCGTTAGTTTATTTTGCTGCCAGCGCGGCGCTAGGCTATTACGAGCCTGCGAGCAGCTAGCACTACGAACACCTATGTGACTTGGGAGTTGGTAGTTGGCTAATTGCGGCGTATAAGTGAGCTGCGCTTGTCCAGTCGCCAAAGGATGAGTCTTAATAGCGAGACTATTGAAGTTTACTAAGAATCCATCCGGACTAGCATTATAAGGTCGCAGAGGAGCGTTATCGAAGGCGGCCGGATCTTTACTGACGTTATTAAATATCGAGCTATCGACAATGATATCACCGTCAATATGCCGAATGCCGGTTTTTTGTACTTGATAGAGTAGCTGCTCTAAGCGCTCATGCGTCATTTTAGGATCGCCGCTTCCTTGAATGATCAAGTCGCCCTGCAGCCTATCCCCAAGGACGATACCAGTATGATAGACCCGAGTAAACCAAACAAAATCTGCGCCTAGTGTATCGAGCGCCACAAAGCTAGGGATCAGCTTCATTGTGCTAGCAGGAGTACGCGGGATATCAATATTATGGCTAATCAGTGGTATAAGTCGGCGTTTGGCAGTATCTTCAGTATCGCTATAGCGAACGGTACGGCTTTCATTGATTACTAATATTGGTGGCGGGTTTTCTAAGCTTTGATAAGTATAAGGGTCATCGGTATAAGCTTGCAGCTTACGATCTTGTTGCTCAATGGCTTGTTTGTCGACAGTGATAGCTGAATTGGTGGCTTTATTATTGCTATTATTAGCGCTTTGAGCCGCGTTGGTTACAGCTGCTACTTCAGTATCAAGATTACCAACATTCGCGCCATCACCCTCAGTATTGCTATCGATGACTTTTATGATCGCGGGCAAACGACTATGCGTCTTATCACCGAGTGGGGTAATGAGGATACTGATGGTGTCAGCGCTTAGCTCGGCTTTATTTAATGCCGCCTCAATAGAGGCAGGTAGCGCTGCTTGTGAGGTGTGTGGCATTAAGCTAAGAATAGCGCCCGTTAATAATTTTAAGCGTTGGAGGCGCTGATGACGACTAGTAGAGTCAGTAAAACGAGAGGTAAGAAACAGGCTAGAGATTCTAGAGAGTATGGTCATGAGGTATCTGAGCTTAAATCGTAAAACGGCTTATAGTAACATGAGTGGCTATGTGAGTCTTAAAAAGCGTATAAAAGAAAGGTTAAGATAACACTCTCAGCGCACATGTAAAAAAGCCATAGCAGTCATCAGCGCATCATTATAGGCGTCATGACTACCAAATTCAGGAATATTATAATGAGCGAGTATTTTGGATAGTTGCTGTGAAGAGTTGGGCGTATTGGGGTCGCGATCGCCCATACGCTGACTATATAAGCGTCTAACATCAAGCACTTCATTGGGCAAAGTAGTACCCATATATTGCTTGATTAAGGGGTTCAAAAATGCAGTGTCTAGCTGCGGACAAAACCCAACGATAGGGCGATTGTTGATAAAGGGCAGTAGCATTGCGAGCATCTCCTCATAGCTCATACCTTCAGCAACATCGGCGCTACGTAGACCATGAATGATAATAGTATCACGATCGGGCATGACTGGCGGACGACATACCAGATGCAGACCGTTACCAGTATCGATAGTATCGCCGTTGATGTGAATGGCAGCGACCGAGAGCAAATGATGCTTGCGAGGATTGAGACCCGTCATTTCACAATCTATCGCCACCCATTGACCTTCTATAGGAGGCTCAAACATCGAGGCAAGCTCCGCTCGCTGTAGCTGTGTCTTTCGCCATTGGTTTGATAATTGTTTGAGCCAACTCATAAATGTTTGCTTCTTAGTGATAATGATAGTGATTGTAGTTGTAAATAAGCAGTAAAGCGCTTAAACCGTATAATTCTGCCTTAACCGATCTCGAGCTGATAGTGCTGGCGTAGCTGGTTCTTAAAGCTCTTCACTACCGCCAAGCACTCTTTTAATACATCGCGCTCAAGCGCCGATAGGGTCATAGGATCGATTTGCCGAGCATACTTATCATCAGTAGCGAGCGCCACAGTCAACCGCTGACCCATAAAGAACTCTAATGCTTCGCCCAAAGTGGTGGCTCGCTCTTGAGTCAGCACTCCGGCTTGCACCAGCGCCTTTAGCCGATCCCTAGTACTGGGCACGTGCAAGATGTCATATTCTAAGGCCATACTGCGAATACCATGCACTAAAGGAAACAGACCGGACTTTTTGAGATCGATACTCGTATTATTGGTCTTACCCAGTAGAGGCGCAAGCCGCTGCCACCACTGGTTAACATCCCCAAACTGTAGCGCGGCGCGGGCGAATTGACGCACAAACATAGGATCTGAATGACGATGTGCGACTTTGAGATGATCACGAATTTGAGTCAGTAGCGCCTCATCGCCGCAAACATACTCGCCATCGAGTATCGCGGATAGATAGATAGCGTGCATAGGATCAGTGTTCTTAAACCATAAGCTGATCTGCGCTGTAAACTCCTGTAGCGGCTGTCGCCACATCGGGTTGGTCATCATAATATTACCATCACACAGCGGGTAGCCTAGAGCCGCTAATTGATGATTGAAGGTATCAGCATACTCTGCAAGCTTTGGATGACTAAAGCCATCGCGTATAATCAGCGCATTGTCTTGATCGGTACGCATGATCTGCTCGCCGCGTCCTTCAGATCCCATAACGATCATACAAGTGTTTTCCAAGACCTCGCTAGGCACGATAAGCTGCCACAGTTTAGTAAATACCTGCGCATTAAGCGTCTGTACCATGCGACTGACGTTACCAATTTTGACGCCGTTTTGCTGCTGGGCACGGATATAGCGCCCGATCAGTGCGGCGGCAGTATCGATACTAGCAAAATCCTTGGCTTGCTCGATCTGAATACTGATCAGCTGTGAGTGCTGACCGATATAGGCAAGCATATCGCTTTGACCTAAGATACCGGCGACTTGGCCACTATCATCGATGACGGGAAGCCTATGAATACGATAGCGAGTCATGGTCAACAGCGCATCGCCAATCTCACTATCAGCGTTGATAGTACGTAGATTGAAGCTGGCGTAGTCTTGACAAGGGGTAGTTGCCGGATCTCGCTGATCGCTGACAGCTCGGCAAACATCAGCATCAGTCAAAATCCCTAGCTGACTGTCGTCTAAGTCCTCGGCTACATCAGCTAATTGACGTACTAACACGTGCTTCATCCCAACTTTGTTCATGACCTGAGCTGCTTGTTGTAGGCTAGCAGCTGCCTCAACGATATGTACCGGGAGTAAAGTCACATCAGTTACTGGCTGTAGCATGATTTGCTGTACTTCTTGCTGGGCGGTGTAGCCGCTATTACTCAGCGATAGATTCTGTGACTTAGTGCCTTGGCGCTGTTGTAAGGCTTTTAGCTTCTCGGGTAATTTATCCGAGAGGAGCTGACGCACTAAATGGTTTTGGGCGCTAATTTTATCGATAGCCGCACCATCGATTTGTAAGAGTAGCGTATCCTCACTGGCGCGGTAGTCATATGACAGGACATCTGAGCTAGTGTTCTTTGCCATTTCAGGCGTACGGCGGCTATCGAACCAGTCGTTACTGTGAAAGTGGTCGGAGTGATTGCTACCGAAGTAAGCAGCAACAAAATCGCCTGCGTAGGTCTGCTCGATTTGACCTTTTATCAGCACATAAAAGTAGGTCATATCGTCAGTCATCAAGCGCTCATCGGCTGCTAAATAACGTATTTGCGTGTGTTTTCTGATACTTTGGCGTTCCGCTAAGCTCAACACGTCAAATGGCGGCTGGGTAAAATCAAGAGGGATCATGGCATCATCCGTGATAGCGTTATTAATCCGCTATAGTAAATAAGGTATTTATCTTATTACTATAGCATTATATAAAAAATAATCCTTAATAACATAAGGGTTATTAAGGATTATTTAAAAATATTAGCCTAAAGTTATTGGCTAGTTATTCGATATTAGCAGCGGTAGTCAGTAATTGACGAATCCGATCAATGGCCTCGCGACTCTCTTCTACGCTCGCCACCAGCGCTATCCGTACATACCCTTGTCCTGGGTTTTTGCCATTGACCTCGCGGGATAGATAGCGCCCGGCTAGAGCATGAATATTGGCTTGCTCATAAAGCGCTTTTATAAATGCTTCATCGTCCCCTGCGAATAGCTCCGGTACTTTTACCCAAAAGTAAAATCCAGCATCCGGCATCCGCAGCTCTAATAAGTCACCTAGCTCCTGCATCCACAAGGCAAACTTCTCTTTATAAAGCGCTCGATTATGAGCGACATGCTTTTCATCCTGCCAAGCCGCAATCGAGGCAAGCTGATGCGGGATAGGCATAGCGCAGCCTTGGTAAGTACGATACTGTAAGTAGGATTTTAAAATGGTAGCGTCACCAGCGACAAAGCCTGAGCGTAGACCCGGTAAGTTTGAGCGCTTAGACAAGGAATGAAAAACGATGCAGCGCCTAAAGTCATCCCGACCAAACGCCGTACAAGCTTGTAATAAGCCGATAGGGGGTTCGTCAAAATACAGCTCGCTATAGCACTCATCACTGGCAATGATAAAACCGTATTTATCAGATAATCGCAGGATAAATTCCCAATCATCCAAGCTCATCACGGAGCCGGTTGGGTTGTTTGGACTACAGATAAACAGCAGCTGAGTGCGCGCCCAAACCTCAACAGGAACCGAACGATAGTCGCCCTTAAAATCATTCTCTAACGTACAAGGAACAAAATAAGGCGTCGCTTGGGCCAGTAGTGCTGCTCCCTCATAAATCTGATAAAAAGGGTTGGGCATGACCACTGTCGGCTGCGGCGTCTCTGCACTATGATTGACCACCGCTTGTACGAAGCTGAATATAGCTTCACGAGTGCCCATCACTGGCAGTACTTCATTATAAGCATCGACATGACGTAGAAAAAACCGTTTTTCTAACCAATGAGCTATCGTTTGTCGCAGCTCAAAAGAGCCATTAGTAGTGGGGTAACAGCTTAAACTGTCCAAATTTTGCTGTAGAACGTCCAAGATAAAGGTGGGTGGCTCGTGTTTTGGCTCACCAATACCAAGCTTGATTTCGCTGTAGTTCGGGTTTGGCTTGCTGTCAGCAAGCAAATCACTCATTTTAGCGAAAGGATAAGGATGCAAAGCTCGTAAGTTGTGATTCATAGGCGTAGTAACTATAATAGACAATTAATAATAAAGTTATAAAGAAAAATAACATTAGCGCAGTGTAGCACCTCTCTTATTTTTTGTCTTTTTCTTATGGTGGTTATTACCTGTTGATATAGCAAAGCTGCTAGCAAAGATCAAAGATAGTACACCTCTACCATCCATAGCTGTTGGCAGTCACTTATCTTCTAATCGATAACATTGAAGACTATAAATAATAACTACTGTGCTCTTTAGAGGACTTGATAATTATGACTAAAAGTTACAAAGCTTCTAAACCTGATAGTATTAGCGGTATGGAGTTGGATAATATCGCAAACCCAGCAGTAAAGTATGATTGCGACTCAAAACATGCGAGTAAAGTATGTGAGCAATTGAAGAGTCGTGAGCAGCAATGGTGGCAAGCTCATCAAAGTCTTATTGACCTCAAAGAGCGACAGATATTTTGGTTTGGGGAGAGCAGTATGATGATGTGGCTGCTTTGGCAGTTAGTTAGCTATTTCATCGTGGCATTAGTGCTAATGCTAGCGAGCAAAATGCTAAATTTATCACTCTCGTTACAGCAATATGTGCTTATATTTGCCTTACAAACTTTAGTCTTTATCGCCGCCTTTGTCTTTAAAGGCAATCTAGCCAGACTATTACAAAACAAGTTCCACAGAGCGGAGCTAAAACGAGAGCAGTCGTTCAATGAAATGATGATTTTAGCCTCAGACAGTCTGTTTCCAGACGTTCATTCTCAAGCGCCCATTTCCCTACACAGTATCTACGAGCAGTATGACAAACAGATACAGCTAATGAGCTTATATACTTTACTCAATCGTGAAATTGATGCTGGAAGATTGATTTTACAGTATGAAACGCAGGCAGGTTCATTGCCATTAGAGCTTGCCGAAGATGAGCTCAATGATGTTGCTGAAGACATCATTTATAGAAGTACGGTGTCATAGTCTTAACGCATAAAAGCTTTAGCTCATCAGCATGCACTCATAAATAGGGGTAACTAGCCGTCCTATTTATCAGCGACAACTGACCCTAGTGATAACGGTATCAGCTATGATCTGCGCGAACACTCAGAGAGGCTATCAATGCCTCTTTTAGGGTAGCTAACATAGCATCAGATAAGGGTGCGTCATTTCGGTCACTAATATAAAACATATCTTCAGCACGCTCACCTAAGGTGGTAATACGAGCGGCGTGCACTTCTATATTTTGCTGCAAAAATACTTGACCCACACGGGCCAACAATCCGGGTTGGTCCAGTGTTTGTAAGCTCATAATATGCTGGTTAGAAGCCTCGTTGAACTCAAAGCTGATCGTCGTTGGAACATCGAAATGCAGTAATTGCCGAGGCAGGCGCTTGCTGGTCAATTTCGGAGCGCTAGGATCTTTGAACGCATCGATTAGGCGCTGTTTTAACTCTTCTTGCTCGTCAGCTTCCGTCAATAAGGTACCGCTACGATCAAGCAAGACGTAAGAGTCTAGAGCAAAATCACGCGTAGCAGTGATAATACGTGCATCTAACACATCCAAATTCATCTGATCAAAGACCGCCATCGTCACTGCAAATAGATTATCCTGATCTTGGGTGTAGACGAACACTTGTACCGCATCCAGCGCCAGCTCCCGATGCTCGCGTAGCACTACTAAAGGCGCACTATCAGCATCTGAGGCCCGTCCAATCGGCGGGTGCGCCAAGATCGCTGCCGTGTGCCAAAGGATATCCTCAGCAATCTCTCGTAAAAAGTACTCATCGCCTAAGTCGTCCCAAAGCTTTAGCACCTCTTCGCGGTCCATGTGCTGATTGTCTGCTGAGTCAAGCATCTGCATAGCCTGCTTACGAGTGGCGCGGATCATATCTTGACGGTTGGTAGGAGCGTCGATATCAGCACGCAATATACGCCGCGTCTGCGAGTACAGCTGCTTCATAAGACTGGCGCGCCAGCTATTCCAGAGCTGCGGGTTAGTGGCATTCATATCGGCAACGGTGAGTACATACAGATGATTTAAGTGAGTGACATTACTGACAAGATCGGCAAATACAGTCACTACATCCGGGTCTGATATGTCCTTTTTTTGCGCGGTCATCGACATCAGTAAATGATAACGCGTCAGCCAGCCTACCAGATTAGCATCCGCTAAGCTCATGCCATGCTTGAGACAAAACTCGATCGATTCGGTTTGCCCAAGCTCGCTATGATTACCGCCGCGACCTTTGGCAATATCATGGAACATCGCCGCGAGCACTAAAATCTCTTTACGTTCAATACGCTGAAAGATAGCGCTAACTAGCGGAAAGTCTTGTTGAAACCTGTCATCGGTAAAGCGATGCAAAATACGAATCAAAAATAGCGTATGCGCATCGACCGTATAGCGATGGAACAAGTCATACTGCATCAGCCCCGTCACTTGCGCAAAAGAAGGAATATAATTACCTAAGACGCCGTAACGGTTCATCGTTCGCAGACGATGAAATAGATAGTTTTGCTCTTTAAGATTAGCCAAAAACAGCGCTTGATGCTCAGGAGTGTCACGATAGTTTTGATCAATACCGCGGGCGGCTACTTTGAGCGCGCGCAGCGTATGGGTACGGACTTTTTTGAGTCCATGTTGTCCCATAAGTAAGAACATCTCCAAGATAGCTTCGGGATGCTGAGCAAACACACGATGATGGGCGATAGCGATTTGATCGCCAATTTGATTGAAGCGCGCGGTTAAGGGGCGCTTGCTTGGGCGCTCATCGATAGGCAGGTGCGGCTCTATGATGGTCTCAAAATAGTGATTGGTTAGCATCTCAGACAGCGTTGAGATTTGCATAGCGCAGCGATAATAATCACGCATAAAGCGCTCGACCGCCGCATTAGGCTCATCATCAGGCTGAGTCTCATAACCCATAAGCGCAGCGATATCACGTTGATAATCGAACAACAGCCTATTTTCATTACGGCCGGTCAGCTCATGCAAATAATGACGTATTTGCCAGATATAACTCTCGGCAAAGCTGAGCTCATCAAACTCCTTTTCGGTCAAAAAGCTCTGCTGTACTAAGTCATAGAGCTTACCGACCCGAAAATAGCGCTTAGTGACCCAGCCGATAATATGAATATCACGCAGACCGCCAGGGGCTGTTTTTATATTTGGCTCAAGATTGTATTCGGTAGCATTGTGTTGTAGATAACGGTTTTTGGCTTCCTCGATTTTAATCTCATAGAAGTCGAGCTGTGACCATAGCTTATTAACGACGGCGATAGGTGTATCTTTTAGATCGTTATTACCGATGAGTAGTCTTGCTTCTAGCAAGGAGCTGGCTACTGTGTGATCATGAGCGGCCTCTAAGCAGTCATCGACGCTACGCACAGCCAGCGCTGGTTCAAGGCCAACATCCCAAAGCATAGCGACTAAGCGGTCTATTTTATTACTGACCTCTTTGGTGATTATATTAGGAGACAGTAATAAAATGTCGATGTCTGAATACAAAGACAGCTCACCGCGGCCATAGCCGCCAACGGCAAATAGTGCCAGATCAGTCTGCTCCAATTCGAACCATAAAAAAAGACTGCTTAATAGCTCATCGATAGCGCAGGCGCGTGCGGCTACCAGTTGTCTGATATTGACCCCGCGCTCAAGCGCTCGGCTGATATCTTCTTTGATCTGAGCTAGCCACTCAGGGATACCTAATAAAGAGTGTTTGCTGGGATCACTGACGACCAATAAAGGCGTGCCTGTTGACTCATCAGGCGGAGCCAATGCTGGTAACGGCGTAATATACATAGATGCAACATCGCAAGTGAACATGATCGTTATCCCATAAACCAAATACTTAGAAATCGAAAACTGAGAGCTGTAAAGCTACAGCTGAGGGTTGTCATACTATGTTTTGTTTTAATACTATAAAGTATAAATCAACCGCAAAAAAAAGACCGCGTAAGCGATCTTTTCTCTATGTAACTACTGAGTCAAAAAACTCAAGTCTTCTTCGGGACGAGTAGTAAAGACTTCGCAGCCATTGTCCGTGACCACCATTGTATGCTCCCACTGCGCTGACAGCTTACGGTCTTTGGTAATCGCCGTCCATTCATCCGGCAAAATTTTGGTCTGCCAAGTGCCTTGGTTGATCATCGGCTCAATGGTAAAAGTCATGCCCGTCTTGAGCTCAAAGCCTGTGCCTTTTTTGCCATAATGCATGACTTGCGGCTCGTGGTGAAACTCATTAGATATACCGTGACCACAGAACTCACGTACGATACTAAAACGCTCAGGCTCGACGACCTCTTGAATCGCCGCGCCGACATCGCCGAGACGGGCGCCATCTTTGACCACACTCATACCCGCGTAGAGCGCTTTTTGCGCGACATCACAAATGCGCTTAGCCATGATAGAGCCTTCACCGACGATCCACATCTTAGAAGTATCGCCATAGTAGCCGTCTTTGATCACTGTCACATCAATATTGATAATGTCGCCGTCTTTAAGAAGTTTGCTTTCGGTAGGAATGCCGTGACAGACCACGTGATTGACAGAAGTACAGATAGATTTTGGGAAGCCATTATAGTTCAGTGGTGCCGGAATCGCTTGTTGCTCGTTGACGATATAATCATGAGCGATTTGGTTCAGCGCTTCGGTACTGACGCCAACCTTGACATGCTCATCTAACATCACTAGGACGTCGCTGGCAAGCTTGCCTGCCACGCGCATTTTATCTAAGGCTTCAGGAGACTGAATGAGAGATTTTTTTATCATATTGTTATACTTACAGTTAAAGATTTAAAGTGCCCTAATTATAGCATAAATGTACTATTTAAGGATTGAACAGCTTTGTTGCACATTATATGGAGATAGTGTGTATGAATCACAATATCCCCTTAGCCGTCAAAAGTCGGTTATTGACCTATCGGTTTTCAAAAAACACGTATTGTCAATTGATTATTACAAAGTATATGAGTAATGTAATTGAATGCTAAATGGATTGGCATAGGTTTTTGCGAGCTGCTACTGATTGCGACTAAGTAGTTTGTACTCAGTAGTTTATGTAATTGAGCTTATACAAAGACCGATAAACCTCAATAATAACAAGGATGTGCTCATGACTCTCAAGGCCTCTCTCTTCGCAGTATCAAAAAACAAAATGCTACCCATGCTAAGTGCTTTAGGTACTAGCGCTTTATTACTGACCATGCCAGCCACATCAGCGCAAGCTGCTGGAAGTTTCTATAACTGCGCCAATGCTACTGGCTGTCAAAAAGTAGATAGCAAATGGTGGACCTCAAGCCATACTGATACCAAGTACCCGTTAGTAATGACTCATGGCCTAGTCGGTTTTACTAAACTGCTAGGCATCGATTATTTCTATGGTATTCCGCAAACTTTAATGAGCGGTGGCTCAGACGTTTATGCCACTAAGACCTCGTCCTTTAATGATAGTAGAGTGCGCGGTGAACAGTTATTACAGCAAGTCAAAACCATTAGTGCCGTCTCTGGCAGTCCGAAAGTTAATCTGCTCGGACACAGTCACGGTGGACACGATATCCGCTATGTCGCTGGCGTTGCGCCGCAGTATGTCGCTTCAGTGACGGCGGTTGCCAGTCCTGGTCAAGGCGCGGCATTAGCGGATTGGGTGGTTGAGCAGATCGATAATGACAGAGTCAATGGCGAGTATAATACCGCGACCAAAGCCGCTTTAACGCTATTTGGCTTTCTAGGTAATTTTATGGATTTAAACGCCGGTATTCCTATTAACGACTTGCAAGAGCAGGATGGTTTTGGTGCGGTAACGGCCTTGACGACTGAATACACAAAAGACTTCAATCGCGAATTCTCTGCAGCGATGCCTACTAGCTACTGTGGTCAGCCGACGGCAACTAAAGTCAATGGTATTAATTACTATTCTTTCAGTGGTGTCGGTCAAGTGACCAATGTCCTTGATCCTATTGATTATGTGATGTTAGCCACCTCACAGGCTTATGATGATCCCAATGATGGCTTAGTATCAGCTTGCTCTAGTCGGTTGGGTTACGTTATCCGTGATGATTATAAGATGAATCACTTAGACTCCGTCAACCAACTATTAGGTTTAGTCGCTTGGGGTCAGCCCAATCCCAAGACAGTCTACCGCGATCAAGCCAATCGTCTGAAAAAAGCGGGTATGTAATTCGCTATCACGCCTATATTAGCAGAGTTAACATCTAGTTTGTCTAAACAACAATAAGCAGGGTCAACTCGGTTGACCCTGCTTGCTCATAAAATAAACTAAGCTATGTCTTCAATATAAATAGTAAATAGGCAAAGAATCGCTATGACCTCCAATAACCGCCGTTTTCCTTATGGCCTGCTCATTATTTTTGCTCTTGTGATAGGTGTTATTGCAGTCATTATCTGGTTTAAGCCTGACCGAAGCTCTGCTGAGCCAATGACAGCGGCGGCTAGCGCTGCCGATAATGACAGCGACAGTTCGATGACAGCTATGTCAGATCCTGATAAAGGTGAGGAGGCACTAGCGCCGCAAACTAATACCTTTACCACAGGTCTTGAAAGCCTACCGCGGTCCTTGCAAGGTACAGATGTCGATGGCGAGATTATCATCGATGAAAATAAGCAATTGGTGGTGACTGAAGGCTTACGGCGCTTATTCGATTATTTTTTATCAGCGCTCGGTGAAGAGAGCGAAGCCACTATTTATGCTCGCGTTGAGAGCTATATCCGTTATCACACCCCTGAGCCAGCCGCTAGTCAAGCCGTGGCTATCTTTGATCAGTATGTCGCCTACCTCAAAGCCATCCCTGACATAGAGAAGCGCTATGGCAATTTGCAACTGCAAGCGACCAAAAGTGGTCAGTTAGATTTAAATGCCGTAGCGCAGCAAAGACAGGATGTGGCTCAGCTGCGCCAGCAGTTTTTTGCCCAAGAGACGATTGTCGCTTTTTTTGGTAGCGAGGAGGAGTACGACAACTATAGTATGGAGATGGTCAGAATCAACCAAAACCAGCAACTCTCCGAGGCACAAAAACAAGCGGCACGGCAAGACTACATTAGCCGTATGCCCGATAACGCTATCAAGGCCAATATCGAGCAGCAAGCCAACTTAAGCGAGCTGATGGCGCGTACTAAGCAGATGAAAGCGAAAGGTGCATCGCCTGAAGCACTGTATAACATGCGCCGTGAGCTAGTAGGCGAGGCGGCAGCAAAAAGGCTTGCCCAAGTTGATCAGCAAGACGCCAATTTCGATCAGCGTTTTCAGCAGTTACAAAGACAAAAGCAGCAAATTCTGGCTCAAACCGCTGACAAGGCGCAGGCACAAACTCAAATCACCCAGTTAGAAAAACAGTTATTTGACGATGCCGAGCGTAAACGTTTGGCCGGTTACGCCGCTTTGGAGAAGATAGCCCAAAAGTAGTTAGTATTGGTTACAATAAAATATAATTATTAACACTAAGTAACTTATAGCAATGATGAAAATAGTAGTTAATAGAAACTGATTCAGTTAAGTTTATTAATAAGAGCAATGTGAAATGTTATAGTTGTTCTTGTTTAATAATGATATCAATAAACTCATTTAGTACTAATATTAGGAGCTCAAATGAAAAACACGATCAAATTGTTGATGACTAGCATTGCTTTAGTCAGCGTATTGGCAGGTTGCCAATCATTAGCGACGCAGCCCACCGCTGAGCCAAATATTACTGGTACCGATGTTATTTAAGACCATTCAATGAGCTAATAACTCAAAAGTAACTTATTCAAAGTTGATGTTATAGCTTACAGGGTCCATTTTATTTATTTCAAGTTCTATTAAGCCTTGCTAGCTAGCGAGGTTTTTTTAGGTCAGCTTTACGATGAGCGGTACTATATATGAAGCAATACAATAAAAAAATTATCAAACGGCAGTCAGTTAGCAGCTAAGAAGACAACTAGCAAGCGTCGTTAGCAAAACCCCTCCAAAGTGGAACAAAGAAAGAGCTAAGCATATACTCAACTAGTGATGACAGTGACGAGGATGTTGTGGATAATAGCTGTACAGTTCGGTCAAAAGAAAAATTAATAGATCTGTTATGATAAATGCCTATTAACGCATTACTATCAACTAATAACCAAATCATTTACTTAACTTTTTAGGAGAAGATATGAAAAATATGACTAAATTAGCTATGGCTGCCACGCTAGCTGTTGGTACGCTTGCCGGTTGCCAAACCACTCCTGGCGTGACCGCTCCAGTCGCTCAGCCCCTAACAGTTGATGCCCTTGAAGCCTATAATTGGCAACTAGTAGATGCCAAGCGCGCCAATGGCGAGAAAGTAACCCAGCTATTCACTATGCCAGATAACCCGCTAACTTTGAATTTCTTTAAAGACAATGGCAACCAACGCGTTAGCTTCATGAATACTTGTAATAATATCGGTGGCACTTATCGCGTTGTTGATAATAATGTGCAGCTAGGTAACGTAATAAGTACTATGAAGGCTTGTCCTGAGCCACAAGCTAGCTTTGACACGGCGACTATGGCGACTGTACAAGGTAAATATAGCCTAAATAGAAATGCGAACAATGTGCCTATCTTGACTATTCGTAACGATAATCAAGTTGCTCATTTTAAAACCGTTGCTAAGTAGAAATAGTTCTGATCGGTATATAATAAAATATAAAACCGATTTTAACGCAAGATAACATTGATACAGCCAATAAAGAGCGCCTTACTTTTTAAGTAGGGCGTTTTTTTGCAAAAA
This sequence comes from Psychrobacter sp. 1Y11, assembly GCF_052259045.1. Taxonomy (NCBI): domain Bacteria; kingdom Pseudomonadati; phylum Pseudomonadota; class Gammaproteobacteria; order Moraxellales; family Moraxellaceae; genus Psychrobacter; species Psychrobacter sp. 1Y11. The sequence goes on along the minus strand of NZ_JBQQER010000015.1, from coordinate 23,017 downwards.
TAACTTAGCAATTGAATGAAGTAGGCTTATGATGAGAAATACTAGACTTTACAATCATTCAATTGATTAAAAAACACTTTAAGATTATGAATAAACAGCGGTCAATATATAATCATTATCTCGAAATTATACTCTCGTTGTAGGCTGGCACTTTTAGCCCAGCGTCATAGATAGTAAAAGGCACCATCATGGCACATAAAAAACAAAACCTACCTGAGAAGATTTGCCCAGTTTGCCAACGCCCCTTTACCTGGCGTAAAAAATGGGAGAAGGATTGGGACAATGTGGTGTATTGTTCGGAGCGCTGTCGGCGAAGTAAAGTAAAAATCGAATAGTTAGAGAATAAAAAATTCAGCCCATCAATGAATAAGCTGAATTTTATGTTGTAGTGTTTTTTAATTATTATTGACGATCAAAAATGACATCTTCGCCGTCATTGTTCTGTACTTCATCTTGGTCTTCGTAGCCGATGAAAGTAAGTTTATTACCTTCAATTTTGATACTCATCTGATAATAAAATGATAAATCGTCACCGCCGGTACTACTATATAGAGACTGCCCAAGCGTAAATAGACCATTATTACTTAGCGTATAAGTATTCCAGTCCATACCGGCAAGTGGAACAGTACCGTATTCATAAGGCAAATCTTGATCTACCTCGATATGGAAAAAGGTTTGATCATCTAAAAAGCCAAATAATACCAATTCATCATCAAGTTCACCAGCCCGTGCCTTCCAGATACCTAATTCGTTTTCAGACTTAGCTTTGGTAAACTGATACTTTTCGTCGTTGTCGACTATACCGCTATCGTCCTCGTCGACGCCTAACGTCAGTATATCACCAGTGATTTGTACCGTTCTTAGTACCTCATCTGATAAGCCAGAACTGCCATTATTATCAAAAATGACATCGTCAATTTCTAATTCATTATTTGCTTTTAGCGAGTATTCGCCCCACTCAATACCATTATCCGAGCCTCTTGAGGAAGTAGGACCAGTCACTTGGGTTTGTACATAAGTACCATCGTCTAAAAATGATAGAGTCACTAGCTCTTCGTTACCAAGATCCATTCGCCACAGCCCTGATAGCATCTGCTCATCGACTGACTCTTGAACAGCAGTTCTTGAGAAGGTAAATGAATCGTCATCGACATCAAGGATGAGCTGCTCATCATCAGTCACGCGCGCGTAACGAGTGCTTGGCTCTGATAGCCCTTTGCCAGCATTACTATCAAAGGTTTGAGTGGTTGTGAGTTGATTGGTGGATGGGTTGATCGCATAAGTACCCCATTCAAGACCGTTTTCATCATTATCAACTGAGAGATCCGAATTTACCTGTACATGAACGTATTGACTATCATCTAAAAAAGCGACTCCAATCAGCTCATCATCTGTATCGTCTACATCGTCAAAGCTCCAAGCGCCTACGATGCCATCGGGCTGGATTTCTGAGAATTTATATTGTTCATCACTATCGATGCTACCGTTTTCGTTCTCATCGACTTCCAGGATCAGCTTACCGTTAGATATACGGGCTGATAGGTTTGGCGCATCTGACAAACCCATACTGCCATTCTCGTCAAACAGCTGTGTGGTGGTTAATTCTCCCGTTTTACTGTTAATCTCATAGGTTCCCCATTCAAGACCGCCTTGTGGATCATCAACCAGCGATTCGTTGTCAACCTGAACTTGCACATAAGTACCGTCACTCATAAAAGATATGGCGCTCAAGCTGTTGTCATTACTACTATCTTCACTCCAAAAGCCGACGATATTAGTGTCAATATCTGACTGATCAGGTTGCGACGTAGATGGTCCATCATTATCATCACCACATCCTTGTAAAAACAGCGCTGTAGTAATGGCCAGTAGTGTCAATTTGAAGGGTTTCATTTTTATCTCTCCTTGAATAAAAAATGTAAAATCGAACTAAGCTCACACGAACGTCCTTGTTCCTCCTTTTAGTAGAAAAAGAAAAATGCCTTCAAGATGACGGCATAGAATATAACTAGCACACCTTAATTATATTCACAATATTGAATATATCAAAAATAATTAAGGTGTGCTAATAAAAATAGGGGATTTTCTAAATATTGTGTAAAAAAAGAGCGGGTATAAATTATTTGAGATATAAAGAGGTGTAGTTGCGATGTAAACGTTGTCGTGTACAAAAGCTAAAGTCTTTTAACTGATATTAATACAACAAAAAACCGCCACGTTTTCTAACCTAAGCTGCTCGGAGAGAAAACGTGGCGGTGCTATCAAATGCGATAGGGATAAAGACATTATTGCAAAAAAATAATATTACCATTTAAGCTACAAAAAATTATTTTAAAAATCCAGATTTAACTACTTCAAATCATTCTCCACTAAAGTCAGTAAGCTTCTATAAACTATCTCGTTTAGCAAAAATATTTGCAACCAACGCGCCACTAAAGTTATGCCAAACACTAAATATTGCACTGGGTAAAGCAGCGACAGGGTTAAAGTAGGTAGCAGCAAGAGCAGCGCCAAGACCAGAGTTTTGCATGCCGACTTCTACCATAATCGCGCGTCTTTGCATTTCAGTAAACCCTAAGAAACGAGCAATCAAATATCCTAAACTATAACCGAACAAATTATGTAAAGCCACGACGACAAATACGATAGCGCCACTATCTAAAATGGTGGCTTTAGATACAGCGACGACAGCGGCGATGATTATTGAGATTCCTAATACTGATACTAAAGGAAGTACCGTGATAGCCGCTTCTATTTTAGTGCCAAGAAATTTATGGACGACAATACCTAGTAGAATAGGCACAATAACAATCTTAGTAATCGTAATCATCATGCTAAGCAAGTCAATATCAATTAACTGACCTGCAAATACTTCCAGTAGAATAGGAGTCAGAAAGGGGGCAAGCAGGGTAGAGATAGAAGTAATCGCTACACTTAGGGCCACATCGCCTTTAGCTAAAAAGGTAATTACATTGCTAGAAGTACCGCCAGGACAACAACCCACCAAAATCACTCCGACAGCGATTAATGGATCAACCTGAAAGATGACTGTTAATAGATAGGCAATTAATGGCATCAGAGTGAACTGTGCCAAAAGGCCTATGATGACCGGCTTAGGGCGTTTTACGATTTCTAAGAAGTCTGACGTTTTAAGAGTCATACCCATACCGAACATTATAAGGCCAAGTATGGGTACGATGAGAAACGCTAGTGAAGTAAATAATTCAGGAAACAAAAACCCCAATACGGCACTGAGTAACGCCCAAACTGCAAAAGTTTTGCCAATCCAACTTGATAATGCTGCAATTTGTTTCATATGGCTGCTCACAAAGATTATATTATACGCAGTAATTTAACACGTATTTTGTTTGCAATTGATGAAAGTATTTTACTATCAAAGTAGCGATAAGTTTGCTCCACTAAGGTAAATAACAAAGACAAAAAAATTTGGCGTACTAAATTTTAATTAGTACGCCAAAGGCAATTCACAATATTCTGCTAAACTTTTAATAACACTACAGATTCGGATTTAACCACTTCTCAGCGGTATTCATATCCCAATCTTTCCGCTTAGCATAATCCTCTAACTGATCTCGGCCTATTTTTCCGACGTTGAAGTATTCGCTATCAGGATGGGAGTAATAGAAACCGCTTACCGAAGACGCTGGCCACATCGCAAAGCTCTCAGTCAACGTCGTACCGATAGCGTCAACCGTACCGAGCCAATCAAACAATTTGCCTTTTTCCGTATGCTCAGGGCAAGCAGGGTAGCCAGGGGCAGGGCGGATACCGACGTACTTTTCTTTAATCATCTCATCATTGGTTAAATTTTCATCAGCTTGGTAGCCCCAATAGTCCTTACGGATCAGCTCATGCAAATGCTCAGCAAAGGCTTCGGCTAGGCGATCGGATAGCGCTTGTACCATGATCGCGTTGTAGTCGTCACCTGCTGCTTTGTAATGCTCAGCCAAGTCTTCGGTGCCAACTATCGATACCGTAAAGCCACCGATATGATCGGTGTGGCTACTTGATGGCGAGATAAAGTCCGCTAAGCTAAAGTTGGGCTTGCCACTGGCTTTGTCCGACTGCTGGCGCAAATGCTCAAAGGTATGTGTTGGCTGTCCGCCGTCTTCAAGCGCTTTGTCATAAACGCTAATCGTATCTGCGCTAGTGCGCTTGGCTGGGGCAAGTTTAAACACCCCTTTGGCCACAATGAGCTTTTCATCGATCATCTTTTGCATTAAGTTTTTAGCATTGTCGAACAAATCACGCGCTGCCTCACCAACGACCTCATCTTGTAGGATTTTGGGGTATTTGCCAGCCAGTCCCCAAGAGATAAAGAACGGTGTCCAGTCGATATAAGGTAGCAAGTTATCGATAGGGTAGTCGTCTAATATCACCTGACCGAGTTTATTCGGTACGGGCGGAGTATAACTGTCCCAATCGTACTGAAAACCACCCTCGATGGATTCGGCATAAGACAACTTCGCCGCTTTAGGTTGACGCTTCGCCAGACGCTCGCGTACTTTGATGTACTCTTCACGCGTCTCATCAATAAGGCCTTGACGATTGTCTTTGGAGAGTAGCTTAGTCACCACCCCGACTGAGCGCGAGGCATCTGAGACATAGATGACCGCATCGTTACTATATTGCGGCTCAACCTTAACAGCGGTGTGCGCTTTAGAAGTGGTAGCACCGCCGATCATAAGTGGCAGGGTCATACCGCGCTCTTGCATTTGCTTGGCGACATAGACCATCTCATCGAGGCTAGGAGTAATCAAGCCTGACAAGCCGATAATATCAACTTTTTCTTTTATCGCTGTATCGAGAATAGTCTCACACGGTACCATGACTCCAAGATCGACGATATCGTAGCCGTTACAGCCGAGTACCACGCCGACGATGTTTTTACCGATATCATGGACGTCGCCTTTGACCGTCGCCATCAGGATTTTACCTTTGGTCTCGCCTTCGACTTTTTCCGCTTCGATATACGGGTTCAGCCAAGCGACCGACTGCTTCATAACGCGCGCCGATTTCACCACTTGTGGTAAGAACATTTTACCGGAACCAAATAAGTCGCCGACGATATTCATGCCATCCATCAGTGGTCCTTCGATGACCTCTAGCGGTTTGGGATATTTCTCCCAAGCCTCTTTGGTATCAGCATCGATAAAGGTGGTGATACCTTTAACCAGGGCATGAGCGATGCGCTCTTCTACGGTGCCCTCGCGCCAGCTCATGTCGACGGTACTGTCTTTTTTCTTGCCGTCGTTTTGGAAGTTTTCAGCCACGGTCATTAGCCGCTCGGTGGCATCTTGACCGCTCTCGCCTTGATTACGATTGAGCATTACATCTTCGATGGCATTGCGGGCTTCCTTAGGAATATCGTCATATATCTCCAGCATCGCTGGGTTGACGATGCCCATAGTCAGGCCATTCTGAATGGCGTGATAGAGGAATACTGAGTTAATAGCTTCGCGGATGGGGTTACCGCGGAAACTAAACGAGACGTTAGAGACGCCGCCCGATACCATCGCATTAGGCAGGTTGTCCGTGATCCATTTGGTGGCGTTGATGAAGTCTGCGCCATAATTGTTATGCTCAGTAATGCCGGTGGCGACCGCAAAGACGTTCGGGTCAAAGATAATATCTTCAGACGGGAAGCCGATATCATTAACGAGCACATCGTAGCTGCGCTGACAGATTTGAATTTTACGCTCAAGGCTATCGGCCTGACCGTCTTCATCAAAGGCCATAACGATGATAGCCGCGCCGTAACGCATACAGAGCTTGGCATGACGCACGAACTCATCGTAGCCTTCTTTTAGAGAGATGGAGTTGACCACGCATTTACCCTGCGCGCGCTTGAGACCTTCTTCGATGATCTCCCATTTTGAGGAGTCGAGCATCAACGGCACACGGCTGATATCCGGCTCGCCTGAGACCAGATTGACGAAGTGGATCATCGCTTGCTTGGAGTCGAGCATGCCTTCGTCCATGTTGATATCGACGATTTGCGCGCCGCCTTCAACTTGGTCACGTGCCACGTCTAAAGCTTCAGTATAAGCTTCGGTTTTGATTAAACGTAGGAACTTCTTCGAGCCAGTAACGTTAGTACGTTCACCGACGTTGACGAACAGGCTGTCAGGCGTAATAGTAAATGGCTCTAGCCCTGATAAGCGGCAGGCAGGCGCAATCTCAGGAATCGCGCGCGGTGGATAGTTAGCGACCATCTCCGCGATGAGACGAATGTGCTCAGGAGTAGTACCACAGCAGCCGCCCACGATGTTTAAGATGCCTGCTTTGGCAAAGCCTTCTAGTAGCGCGGTGGTTTGTTCAGGGGTCTCATCGTATTCACCAAACTCATTAGGCAAGCCGGCGTTTGGATGGGCTGAGACATACATACTGGCGATATTCGAGAGCGTTTGGATGTGCGGGCGTAGCGCATCAGCGCCGAGTGCACAGTTGAAGCCTACCGACAAAGGTTTCGCATGACGCACTGAGTTATAAAAAGCCTCAGCAGTTTGACCAGAGAGCGTACGACCCGAAGCATCAGTAATGGTGCCTGATATCATAATCGGCAGCTCAAAACCGATATCATCGAAAACACCAGTGATAGCAAATATCGCCGCTTTAGCGTTCAGCGTATCAAACACGGTCTCGATTAAAATAATATCGACGCCGCCTTCTATTAGCGCTAATGTCGCTTCACGGTAGTTATCGGTTAACTGATCAAAGGTAACGTTACGATAAGCGGGATCATTGACATCAGGCGATAGCGAACATGTTCGCGAAGTGGGACCAATGACCCCTGCAACAAAACGCGGCTTGTCGGGGTTCTTCGCAGTAAACTCATCTGCAGCCTTGCGTGCTATCTGAGCGGCGGTAATATTAAGCTCTGGCACTAGATATTCCATATCGTAGTCGGCCATCGATAGCCGTGTGCCATTGAAGCTATTAGTCTCAATGATATCTGCACCTGCTGCGAGATGATCATGATGAATATCGGTGATCATTTGCGGCTGCGTTAGCACCAGCAGATCATTATTACCGCGCACATCTTGCTCAATATCGGCAAAACGCTCACCACGATAGTCTTTTTCCTCTAATTTATAGGTCTGAATTTGCGTACCCATCGCACCATCGAGCATCAAAATACGCTTTGCCATTTGCGCTTCTATACGCGCGCGGGCGCTAAGCTGTTGCTCTTTGTACGGAAAGACAGACGGCGGTGTTAGCACAAAATCATTAGTCGTGGTTTTTGAAGTCATAGAAGAAGCACTTATATCATTATGTCTAAAAGGGAAGAGTAGCTGGTTAATATAATAAAAGTAAATGTAGGCATATTAACATGAAAAGTAAACCATTCACGGGTCACTTGAGATCAGTTTCTATGATTTTAATTATCTATAGAGTCAATAAAAAGATATAGGTAGCTATTTTTTTTAAACATCTCTTAACATATTAACGTCGTGTATGAGCAAGTTTGTAAACAAGATAACTTTAAATAAATATCATTTCGATTTTCAATATTGATAACAACGCTAACAGAATTCCACAGTAAAACTAAGGCGTTAGCGACTGCCTAAAAACTGAGCAAAACTTACACTGACATTACAAAAAGTAGCGTAATAACAAATTTATATAGAAATTCTATATGTTAATTTGAGTTCAGAAGGATTGTTTTTCTATAAGAATTTCTTATAAGTTTTAGTTTTGTTATTCATTTTAGTGCATATATACCAAAGTGATAAACCAAGACTCATAGTTTTTTATAAAAGATCCCCTCTATACAACAACAAATCAACTCCTATGGTAAAAAATAGGAGATATTTCATGAATAAGGATATAACTATGAAAATGACTAAAGTAGCAACTATAGGAGCTTTAGCGGTATCACTGGCAGGTCTATCAGCTTGTAATAATATGATGCCAGTGAAAAATACGGCGATGAAAGCGCCTATGACTACGCAAAATATGGCCAAAATGAATGTAGTACAAGTGGCACAAAGTAATGCAGACTTCTCAATACTCGTAGAAGCAGTACAAGCTGCCGGCTTAGCAGGTATGTTATCTGATCCTAATGCTAACTATACTGTCTTTGCACCAACCAATGCTGCTTTCGCGCAAGCGTTAAAAGATACAGGAATGACAAAGGCTGAGCTATTCGCTAACAAGCCCTTGTTGAGAAAAATCTTAGGCTATCACGTGGTAAATAGTGACATGGCTATGTATGCCAAAGACGTTATGCCTGGTAATGTTATGACCGCTAGTAACGATACTTTAATGGTTACTCCGCAGAAAATGTTGATGGATGAAAACGGTCGTACTGCTACTATCATTAAGACGGATATTGCAGCAACCAATGGTGTGGTCCATGTTATTGATAAGGTGCTATTACCAAAATAAGCTGTCTATTTAAAGGGTTAATCTAAACAGTTAGCCTGACTCAATCGTTAGTGAACCTTGATGAGCTCATTATTCAAGGTTCACTAACATTATTTAATTAACAATGTTCAAAAGCTTAATTTGTTTATTTAGTCAAGTCGATTATTTGCGTAGAGACTGGATATTTCAAGCATAAAAGAATAAGGCCACAATAAGTCTAAGCTTCATATCAATACCTATACCTCCATATCATTACCTATACATAGTATTAGCCATTTGATGTGTTACTCTCAAACTTGAATTGCTATCGTTAAGTATGACAGCAATAAGAACTTTATTCACAGCACCACTCATATTAATTAGAAAGGATACTCTTATGTTAAAGAAGACAATACTCTCTCTAGCGGTTGCCACTTCTGCCTTATCGCTAGCAGCCTGTAACGACACGGAAACGGTTGCCGATCCAGTAGAGCCAGAGACGACAACTACTGAAGTCACTGAAACAGAAGTGATGGTTGATCCGGCAGTTGAGGCGGATCCGATGGTTGAGCCAATGGCAGACACGATGGCGACTCAGTCTATTGCTGAAATAGCAGCAGACAACGAAAACCTAACGATTCTGACTGCGGCACTACAGTCAGCTGGTCTTGATTCGATGCTAATGTCTACAGATAGCCAGTACACTGTATTTGCACCTACTGATGATGCTTTTGCTCCAGTACTAGAAAAGTTAGGCGTTACTAAAGAAGAGCTGTTGGCTAATACTGAGCTACTCAACAGCGTTCTACCTTACCATGTTGTTCCTATGGTGGTAATGGCAGCTGATATTCCTTACGGTACAGATATCGAAACGGCCAACGGCAAGACGATTTCTATTAGCGATGCTAATGTCATCACGGATGCAACTGGTAATACGGCAAACATTACCGGAACTGATATTATGGCGACTAATGGTGTCGTTCACACTATCGACACGGTACTAATGCCTGAGTAATCTCTAGTAGACCTAAATCAAACTTTTAAAGAAGCTCAGCCTATAGGTTGGGCTTTTTTTTGCGTCAATTTTGGGTATCAATCTTACATGGTAATGAAGTTTTTAGATCGCCTAATGTCAAGTAGGAAAGGTTATTTGCTCTAGCAGGTCTGATAGGCAAAGCAAATAACTTTGTAAGGAGGGCAGACAGGTGCCATAAAAAAACTCGCAACCTAAGCTGCGAGTTTTTATAAGACGTTCATTCTTTATTGACGCTGTCTTTTATCAGAGTCTAAACTCTAGGATCTTTACGCAGATCTGTTTCTTGTCTTTTTAGCGCAACTTCAGCGGCATGACGATCTTCCCAATAAGTGGCGTTTTTGATACCGAATTTCTTAGGATCAAAGACGAATCTATTAGAAGTCGTACCACCACCTGCTTTGAGCTGTGCTTCGTAATCGCGTAGGATATCGATAGCAGGACGTGCCACAAAGAAGATAATGATAATACCAACAATGTTGAGCCATGCCATGAGACCAACGCCGACATCGCCAAGTCCCCAGATAAATCCAGAGCTGTTCAATGCGCCATAAGCGACCATGAACATGATGACTAGCTTGACAACGAATTGACCGATTTTACTAGCGCCTTTACCCATAGAGCGGGTGAGGTAAGAGATATTGACCTCAGCGATATAGTAGTAAGCCAAGATAGTAGTAAAGGCAAAGAAGAATACCGCAATCGCAATAAAGGTATCACCAAAAGTACCGTAGACTGATTCCATCGCCATTTGGGTAAATGACGGTGAGCTTATCTCAACGTCAGCTGCGACGTTCTGTACTAGGAATTGACCATCGGCCAAAGTTCCTTGAATGTTGTACATGCCAGTAGATAAAATCATAAAGGCGGTAGCAGAACAAACTAACAAGGTATCGACATATACTGAGAATGCTTGTACTAAGCCCTGCTGTGCTGGATGATCGACCGCGGCAGCTGATGCTGCGTGTGGACCTGTACCTTGACCGGCTTCGTTTGAGTAAATACCACGCTTCACACCCCAACCGATAGCAGCACCGAAGCCTGCTTGCGCGGTAAAGGCATCACCGATGATCATGCCAAACACTTTTGGAATCATGCTAAAGTTGGTAAACATAATCAGTAGCGCTAGGATGATATAGCCTAATGCCATGAAAGGAACCGCGTATTCAGTAAAGGTTGCAATACGCTTGATACCACCAAAGATGATAAAGCCTAAAACCACTAGGATGATAGCTAAGGCGATTAGACGAGTGGAGCCTGTGTCTATGCCCATGAAGTTCATCGCTGAGCCTTCACCTGCGACCTGAGCGACAGCATTGATAACGCCGTTGGCCTGTACGCCAGGGAGGAACACCCCACAAGCGACAATAGAAGCAATGGCGAATAAAATACCGTACCATTTTTGGCCAAGTGCGCGCTCGAAGTAGTAAGCCGGGCCACCGCGATACTCGCCAGTGACGACGTCGCGCTCTTTATAAATCTGACCTAAAGTAGACTCGACATAAGCGGTTGATGCGCCCAAGAAGGCCACAATCCACATCCAGAATACTGCACCTGGGCCACCAAAACCGATGGCGGCTGCTACACCGGCGATGTTACCCATACCGACACGGCCTGCAAGAGATACCGCTAGTGCCTGAAAGGATGAGATACCATCATTGTCAGGTTTGCCCTTAAATAACAGTCTGAGCATCTCGCCAAATAAACGCACTTGTACAAAGCGCGTTAAAATAGAATAAAAAAGCCCAGCGCCTAAGCATAAATAAACCAGCGCGGGGCTCCAAATAATGTCATTTGCTAAACCAACTAAACCTTCCATATCTATATTCCTCAAACGTCCTCAGTAGCGTATCGATAAGGATAGAAACCGCAACCAAGCTATCTTGGGCTTCTATTGAACGTCCTACTGAGTATGAGTTTCTTGTGTTTACCCGCGCGGCTCATCGCTTCATTCCATGAATATCTTTTGTAACGTTCCAACAAACAATGAGCTGCGGTGCAATTCCATTTGCCGCCTTGGTCACTACACTATAGTAATATCGTTATGTCATAATGACTTAAAAAATATCATAGGATAGTTTTTTAAAACATTATGCTAAATCGATAATAAGTTCATCAGCACTGACAGTTAGCTTTATAACTATACGCTAAAAACCAGACTTTGTAACAGACTATCTCTATCTAGTATTAAATCTACTACTAAATGTATGCCAACCGTACGGCTGCGTAACAGCAATTTGCCATATTTTTTAGTAAATTACTAGGTATTTTTTATCTCATAACCTTTTTTTTTGCTTAAGCAAACTAAAAGGCAATTTAAGTTTAGTACTGAGAATAAATTTATCGAATATCGTTTCTGGTGGCTTGTAAGGTAGCGCTGCTACTAGTTTGCGGTTGTGTTTTGGTAACGGTCAATTGTAAAACAGCTATGATGTTGCCATCATTAGCACCATAGACTTAGATTGCCTACATACCGTTTTAAGAATAGCTATATGTAGCGGTCTATAAGCATGACTCGTTATGAGATTATTATTTGGAGACATATAAATGGCACGCCAATCTATTATCAAGCCTTTATCTTTTATTAAACCTTTATTGTTATCAGCGGTATTAGCGACCTCAGCCGTGAGTCTAAGCGGTTGTGGTTATAACAATTTGCAATCACAAGATGAGCAAGTCACCGCTTCTTGGTCAGAGGTGGTCAATCAGTATCAACGCCGTGACGATCTAGTACCAAACTTAGTAAAAGTGGTACAGCAGTACGCTGATCAAGAGCAAGAGGTGTTTACGGAAGTGGCGGCAGCACGCTCACAAGCGGGCGGTATCACCGTTACTCCAGAGCTCCTTAATGACCCAGAAGCGATGGAGCGTTATGCTGAGGCACAACAGCAGATGACGGGTGCACTCTCCAGACTTATGGCAGTATCAGAGCGCTATCCGGATTTAAAGTCCGATGCGCTCTTCCAGGATTTGCAAGCGCAATTAGAAGGTACTGAAAATCGTATCGCCGTAGCCCGTAATCGTTATATTCAAGAAGTGCAAGGCTATAATACGACGGTGCGTCAGTTTCCAACGAACATCACGGCTAAAGTGTTCGGCATGGATACTAAGCCAAACTTTACAGTCGCTAATGAAGACGCTATCTCTACCGCACCTGAAGTTGATTTTGGTGAATAGTTTTAGCAAGTCATTATTTGAAAAAACACTAGGTAAGATAGATTAGATGAGCAACTCTAGAGCAATCGTAACCGCCGTATTATTCGCCCTTAGCACCGCGAGCACTTCTGCGCTGTCTGCCGCGCAGAATGAGGTCGCTGTGGCTAGCGCTGATGGTGATGTTCAGAACCAACGCAGCGTTGAAGACTTAGTTGCTATCGCGAAGGCAGGTGAGTCCAATGAAGCGATCAACGATGCGGTACTCGGTAATGAGGCAATCAATGACGCTATACTAGGTAACGATGCTATCAATCCTAATGCAGCCAATGCTAATAGCAATGCCGCTAACCCAGCCCAAGCTAACAACCCGCCACCTGTTCGATCTACCGCTGCTGGCGTTGATGCGGATAAGCTGATTCTCAATAGTCCAGTCGTCGATCAAGCCAATATCTTAAACCCGCAACAAAAGCAGCGCTTAGAGGCGCAGTTGCAAGGCATCTATCGTCAGGGACTTGCGCAAGCGGCGGTGGTAATCGTACCGACAACTGATGGTATACCTATCTTTGATTACTCTTTGCAGACGGCTGAAAGATGGGAGTTGGGCGAAGCCGATACCGACGATGGCCTATTAATCTTAGCTGCTATTAATGATCGCAAGATATATATATTGACAGGTTATGGCTTAGAAGGAGTGCTACCTGATGCTGCAGTCAATCGTATTATCCGTGAAGACATTACCCCTTACTTTAAGCAGAACGACTATGGCGCAGGGCTATTAGCCGGTTTGGATAAAATCGAGCAGCGCTTAACCGCCGATCCAGAGATATTAGCCCGCGCCGACGCGCAAGCAGAAGCGCGCCGTGCCGAGCAAGGCTCAGATGAGCTGCCATCGCCTATTTTTTTATTCCTTATGGCGATGATATTCGGTAGTTTTATTACTAATATATTCGGCCGTGTGCTCGGCTCTATTCTAACCGCGGGTGGGTTCTTTGCTGGCTCGTTAGCGTTAGGCGGCGGTTTCTTTATGACCGTTATTATGGCTATATTTATCTGGCTATTCTTAATTTTTCGCGGCTCAGGCGGCGGCGGTCGCGGTGGACGCGGCGGCGGTGGCGGCATGATATTCTTACCCGGTCTTGGCGGCGGTGGTGGCGGTTTCGGCGGCGGTGGTTTTGGTGGTGGTGGCTTCGGCGGCGGCGGTGGCGGCTTCGGTGGTGGCGGCGCTGGCGGCTCTTGGTAGCCTGCGCGCTATTCACTTAGCCGCGCCTAATTCCTAATTGAGTCAGTATTTATTCATAGAGCAATAGCATATTTGAGGAAACACAAGCATGGTCCAAGATAACTCGTCGCAGGCAAGTTTCGCTCGCTTATGGCGTCAGGTCGCATTTGTACCCGTGCTGCACAGTAGGTGGTTGACGCCAGAGGCGAGGGCACGTCTGACCGCGAAGGTAACAGAAGCTGAAATCGGCCATCGCGGTGAGGTGTTCTTAATTATAGAAAATGCTTTGCCGATTCAGGCCGCTTATCATACAAATGCGCGCGCGCGGGCTGTTGATTTATTTAGCGATTACCGCGTGTGGGATACCGAAGAGAACACCGGCGTCCTAGTCTATGTCAATATCTGTGAGCAAAGCTTAGACATTATTGCGGATCGTGGTATCAGCGCCCATGTTAGCCCAACCGTATGGCGGGCCATGTGTGATAAGGCGGTGGCCGGTATCGCTAGCAAAAAAGTCGAGGAGAGTCTGGCCGATTTGGTCGATGAGGTTGGGCAGCTGCTGCGTCAATACTATCATCTCGAGCAAGACCCTGCCGGTAACGAGCTATCTGATGCAGTGGTTTTTTTGAAGTAAGCTATAAGTACAAGAACGTATAACAGAGACACGGTAAGGGTAAAAAATGATTGAGCTGATAAAAAGACTACCAAAAGCTGAGCTGCATTTACATATCGAAGGGTCACTTGAGCCAGAATTAATGTTTAGGCTAGCCAAGAAGAATGAGGTGACTATTCCTTATGAGACAGTAGAGGAAGTACGCGCCGCTTATAACTTTACGAATCTACAGAGCTTTTTGGATATCTATTATGCTGGGGCCAATGTTTTAATCACTGAAGAGGATTTTTATGATCTGACTTGGGCCTATATCTTACAGTGCGTGGACAATAATATCGTCCATACTGAGATATTCTTCGACCCGCAGACCCATACCGAGAGAGGTATTGAGTTTGCAACAGTCATCGGTGGTATTAAAAGGGCGCTTGCGGACGCTCATAAGCAGTACGGTATTACGTCTGCTATCATTATGTGCTTTTTGCGGCATCTATCTGAGCAAGACGCCTTTGAGACCTTCGAGCAAGCCTTAGCCTATAAGGACGATATCATCGGTGTCGGTCTCGATTCGGCAGAGATAGGCAATCCACCAGCTAAGTTTGAAGCAGTGTTTAAACGCGCCAAAGCCGAGGGCTTTAAGCTTGTCGCTCACGCCGGCGAGGAAGCCGATTTTAGCTATATCAATGAGGCTTTGGACTTATTAGCGATTGAGCGAATCGATCATGGCGTGCAGTCGATCAATAGTCCAGAACTGATGCAGCGCCTAAAGGAAGAGCAAGTACCGCTCACCGTCTGCCCCAACTCCAATATTGAACTCAAAGTATTTGACGATTATCCGCAGCACAATATTAAACAGCTACTAGACTACGGCCTAAACGTCAGTGTCAATTCAGACGATCCGGCTTATTTTAAAGGCTATATCAATCAGAACTTTATCAACCTTTATGAACATATCGATTTATCGGCAGACGATATCATAACTTTAGTCAAAAACTCTTTTAAATCAGCGTTTATCAGCGAGGAACTAAAGCAAGCGTATCTCGATAAAGTAGATACCGCAGCGAATGCTTAATAACGCAAATATTTAGCCTCCAACTTAACACGCTACTTGTCTGACTTATTTATTACTTTGTCAATCAATACCGGCATCACTGCGCCTGCCTTAGCCGCTAGAGTGAGGTCCACCACCGTACTAGGCGTAGGGTTAGGGTTGATTTCAATGATCTGCGCGCCGTTTTGCTTGGCCAACTGCGCCAGTCCTGCCGCTGGATAGACTAAGCTTGAGGTGCCGATACTCATAAAGATATCGCAATCCGCTGCCGCCTCTTCAGCCGTTTGCCAAGCGGCCACCGGTAGCGACTCGCCAAACCAGACAATATCAGGCCGGATATAATCACCGCACTGTGGGCAGGCGATTAGCTGCTCATCGAAATCGAGCGGCTTATCTTTAGCATTGGGATCATCTTCATAAACGCTATCGCATTGGCTACAGCGATTTTTCCACAGATGACCGTGCAAGTGGACAGCCTCGCTCCCTGCCTGCTCATGCAAGTCATCGACGTTTTGGGTGATCAAGGTGATGTGCTGCTGCACTGAAGCGCTAGCGGATTGCCACTGCGCTAAGGCTCGATGCGCCGGATTGGGCGCTTTGTCATGCACCAGCTGCCGTCGCCACTGATACCAAGACCAGACCAGCTTAGGATCGCGCGCAAACGCGACAGGACTGGCTAGATCCTCTGCACGAAACTTCTCCCACAGGCCCGTTTGCTTATCTCGAAAGGTTGGGATACCGCTCTCAGCTGAGATACCGGCGCCAGTCAAAATACAAATGCGCTTGGCAGAGCGTAATAATTGCGCCGCTTGCTGAACTTGTGCTATTAACTCTGCTGATAATTCTGCTACCATGACTTAATCCTCATTCTGCACTTTATGGTCAACGTACTTTAATAACCCTCAATTCAATAACCCTCAATTCAATAACGATGGATGTATGCCTTTATGATAGACGGAATATGGTGGCTTGTCATATTGCTAAGTGTCGTGGCTGCACTGTGGCTACTGGCCAAGGCACGCGGTGCAAAAGCGGCGAATGGTGCCAGCGCTAATAAACTACCCAAGAACGATGCGCTGCAAAAGACCGTTACTTTACTCAAAAACAGCTTTCCTGAGTATCAGGTCAGCCGCAAAGCCAAGCATTTACTCGTCAGCCGCCAAGGCAAAAAAGTCGCGATGATCACTATCGATAACAGCATCGCTGCTGGTCAGCGTAGATTAGGCGAGGTGCCAATCATTAACTATCACCGCGCTCCTAGCCGCGAGTTGTTAGCTGCTCATTTAACAGACGCGGAGTAGAGCAAGCCTAAATTTAGCTATAACCCTTTTAGCTACATCAGTACTCATTTGTGAATGTTCAACACGCCCGAGATCTTATGAAAAATCTTCTCTATAATTTATTTGTTTTATTAATTAATTAGCAGTCAAAGTTTAATATTTCTATGCAATAAAGATTAAATAAAGTATATTAGGGTGATAGACTACCTCCGCTCTATATTAAAAGAGTACTTTATGAGTAATGTTCGGTTCTTTTCGTATTCGTTAGCAACTTTTAGTTTAATCACCTCATTAGCTGCTATTTTTATTATCAATATCGTTTATTAAGGATAAAAACTATAACAATAGTAAATCGATACAGTATATCTTGAGCGGTTTATAATAAGACTAGAAGCCTTGAAGAGGGCTTTTTTTATGCCTATAAATCGTGGCTAGCTGTCAGCTGACTTTATGCGACTTGTCATGACACTATGCTTGCACAATAAGCATCGTTATCCTTTTAATGTATTATGCGGCGATGAAAGCGCTATTTGAAAGCTAAGAGATGTTTGAGTGACTACTCGCACTTTGACAAAAATAGAGAAGAAGCCTTGGCAGCTCTAGGGGATGCTTTCACAAACGAAACGTTTGATGGGCTCACCGGATCTAGCCAATACCAAGACTTCTTCAATAGACTTTAGCAAATGAGTAGCATAAAGGTCAATTAGTCATCCAGTCTCTGCACTGATCTCACAAATCTCATATTCAGACTTGCCGAGTAATGTCGAATGCCCTTATGATGGTTGTATTTTGTCTAAGATGAGTTATCACTTTATCGCTGACATACGATCTACATCCTCTATCCCTGCTCAACAACCAAAAGATACTCCCATGACCAAAAACTTCTCTCAAACAGCGGCTTTCATCTGGTCTGTCGCTGATCTATTACGCGGTGACTTTAAGCAATCGCAATACGGCCGCATTATCTTGCCATTTACGCTACTTCGCCGCCTAGAGTGCGTATTAGAAGAGACCAAAGCAAGCGTCGTCGCAGAAAACCAGCGCATCGCTGATATGAGTCTGCCTGAAGAAGCGCAAGAGAAGTTCTTGATACGTGCCAGCAAGCGACCGTTCTACAATACCTCGCCGATGGATCTCAGCAAGATGGGTCAAAGCGATATCAAAGATAATCTGAACACTTACGTGCAATCCTTCTCAAAAGACGCGCGTGAGATATTCGAGCACTTTAAGTTTGAAGAGTTTGTCGGTCAGCTCGCCGATGCTAACCTACTTTATAAAGTAGTACGGATGTTTGCCACTACTGATCTTAGCCCTGAGAAGATATCCAATCATGAAATGGGCTTTGTGTTTGAAGAGCTGATCCGCCGCTTTGCTGAGAGCTCGAACGAGACCGCAGGGGAGCACTTCACCCCGCGCGATATCGTGCGCCTGACCACATCACTGGTGTTTATGGAAGATGATGACGCGCTGAGCAAGGACGGCATCATTCGCACGATATATGACCCAACAGCGGGCACAGGCGGTTTCTTATCCTCTGGTATGGAGTACGTGCTAGAGCTAAACCCTGATGCGGTGATGCGTACCTATGGGCAAGAGCTAAACCCTGAGTCTTATGCGATCTGCAAAGCCGATATGCTGATTAAAGGTCAAGAGGTCAATAACATCAAGCTTGGCAATACCTTATCCAGTGATCAGCTGGCAGGCGAGCATTTTAATTATATGTTATCGAATCCACCGTTTGGGGTGGACTGGAAGAAGATAGCAGGCGAGATCAACGATGAGCATCAGCAAAAAGGTTTTGACGGGCGCTTTGGCGCAGGCTTGCCACGCGTGTCTGATGGTTCGCTATTATTCCTTATGCACCTGCTAAGTAAGATGCGTCCTATTGATAATAGTGAGTTAGAAGTTAACAATAATCAAGGCAGCCGTATCGGTATCATCCTCAATGGTTCGCCACTGTTCACAGGCGGCGCAGGTAGTGGTGAGAGTGAGATTCGCCGTTATATCTTAGAGGCTGATCTATTAGAAGCGATTATCGCCTTACCTAACGATATGTTCTATAACACGGGCATCGCCACTTATATTTGGATACTCAGTAATAAAAAGTCGCATGAGCGCCAAGGCAAAGTGCAATTAATCGACGGTAGCAATCTATATAGCAAAATGCGCAAGTCGCTGGGCTCTAAGCGTAACGAGATGGATGATGACGATATCAAGATCATCACTCGCAGCTTTGGCGCTTTTGAGGTAGTGGACGCGCGGGTGCTTGATAAGCCTGATGAGATAAAGTCGAATCGGGGTCGCCAGTCTGCCAATCCTAAGATTGAGGCCGCTAAGACCTTTGCCAGTAAGATATTTGCCAGCCATGAGTTTGGCTACCGCCGTATCACTATCGAGCGGCCGCTACGTCTCTCTGCGCAATTATCCGACGCGGCTATCGAGAGCCTACGTTACGCGCCCAAGCCGTTTGATATGGTCATGCCAGCGCTATATGAGGCATTTGGTGGTCAATGGACGACTGATAGCGACGCTGATTCTGATACAAGCAGCTATGGTGACTTGTCAGCGGTCACGCTTGAGGCACGTGCGATGATTAAGGCCGACTTCTCTGAGCTCAAAGAAAAGCAAATCAAAGACGTGCTCGATAGCAAAGTATGGCGAGATCAACTTGAGATCATGAATAAAGCGAAAGCTTTGCAAGCGGCGATTGGTGAAAACCAGTTTGATGACTTCAATGAGTTTGAAAAAGTGTTCAAACAAGCGTTAAAAGACACTGATATAAGTCTTGATGTGAAAGAGAAAAAGCAGCTGATGGATGCCATCACGTGGAAAAACCCTGAAGCCGAACCCGTCATTAAGAAAACAGTTAAAACCGCCAATCCACTCTATGGTGCATTTAGCTTAGACAACTACCATGTCAAGGTAGCGTTCAACTCGGATAGTAAACAGTTAAGCAAGCCAGCCAAAATAGTCGAGTTCCAAACCGACAGCGACCTACGTGATTATGAAAACGTACCGCTAAATCCTGAGGTGACGACCACTGAGCTGATTGAAAGTTACTTCGCCCGTGAAGTACAGCCGCATGTGCCTGATGCGTGGATCAATGGCAATAAGACCGATGCTATCGATGAAGAGGTTGGTATTGTCGGTTATGAGATCCCGTTTAACCGTCACTTCTATGTGTATGAGCCACCGCGCCCGCTAGTTGAGATTGATGCGGACTTAGATAAAGTCAGTAGCGAGATTATGCAGTTATTGGGTGAGGTGCATTCGTAATGGCTGAAAAATATGTCGCCTATCCTGAGTATAAAGAGTCGGGAGTTGAGTGGTTGGAGGAGATACCAAGTCACTGGGAGCTTAGTAAGCTTAGATATATGTTTTCGTTTGGTCGAGGTTTAACTATAACTAAAGCAGACCTCTTAGATACTGGTGTACCTTGCGTAAGCTATGGTGAAGTGCATTCAAAATATGGTTTTGAAGTTGACCCAAAAAAACATTATCTAAAATGTGTTGATGAAGGATATTTACAGTCATCTTCTTATGCCTTGCTTACTAAAGGTGATTTAGTGTTTGCTGATACTTCTGAGGATATAGAAGGTTCAGGGAATTTCACCCAGTTAGTTAGTGATGATTTAGTTTTTGCTGGTTATCACACCGTTATTGCTCGCCCTTTTGATCGTCAATGTAGTCGCTTTTATGCCTACTTGATGGATTCAAAGGAAATAAGAACTCAAATTAGACACATGGTAAAAGGGGTTAAGGTTTTTAGTATCACCCAGTCTATTTTGAAAGGGGTTGAAATTTGGTTGCCATCTTTAGATGAAAGAGAAACAATCGCCAACTTCCTCGACCACGAAACCGCCCAAATCGATACCTTAATTGATAAGCAGCAAACCCTGATCCAACTGTTAAAAGAAAAGCGCCAAGCGGTGATCAGTCATGCGGTGACCAAAGGCTTAAACCCTGATGCACCGATGAAAGATTCGGGTGTTGAATGGTTAGGGGATGTACCTGAGCATTGGGATTTAGTACCTTTAAAATATCTATGCAATTTTAGCGGTGGTGGTACACCAACGAAAGATAACCTATCTTACTGGACAGGTGGAACTATTCCTTGGGTATCTCCTAAAGACATGAAGTCGTTTTGGATCGATAAAACTCAAGATTACATTACTGAAAGTGCTGTAAAAGAGTCATCAACTAAATTGATTAAAGCAGGTGCGCTCTTAATGGTAGTGCGTTCAGGAATATTACAAAGAACCATTCCGATAGCAATTAATACTGTTGATGTAACGATGAATCAAGACATGAGAGCATTGCAGTTTAATGAACGCATGACTTCAGAATACGCCGCAAACTATATAGTAGGTAACGTTGATAAGCTGCTTTTTGCATGGTCAAAAGAAGGTGCTACCGTAGAAAGCATTGAACAGGAATACTTATCTAATAGCTTGTTTCCAGTTCCTTCTATGGCCGAGCAAACTAAAATAGTTGATGAAATTAACGAGCAAATGAAAATATTTGATAGTTTAATCTCAAAAGCAAAAAAAGCCATCCAACTTATGCAAGAACGCCGCACCGCTTTAATATCCGCTGCCGTTACGGGCAAGATTGATGTGAGGGGTTGGCAGGTGGTTGAGTAAAATGTACTCAGTTGGTAGAAAGTATCTTTGATTTATAGTCATAAGGTTCGGAAATAATGGAAAACAATTATTTAGTGTTCTTAAGAGATGAAGAGTATCTAGCGATACAGAACAATCGCTATCCTCAGAATTATGGTTATCCTCAGAATAATACAACTGATGTTAATGAATATATTCTGTCTCAAAACCTTCAGGCTCAAGGGTATTTTTTAGTAAATAACTTTTGGGCACCTGACGTTGCTAAAGCTATTGTACTTGCTAAACAATATTTAAAAAACGAGTTAAATAGGCTGAAAGTTGAAAACAAAAAATTAAGGATAGAGAATAATAAATCTATGTACGGAAACCATGATAAGGCGAATATAGATAAGTTTATTCTTAGTGAGATTGATCCCTACGAGATATTAGGCGTAACAAAAGAGGATGATATTAGTGTAATCAAGACAAGAGTGAATAAGATTAGAGGTGTTTTTCATCCTGATAAGAGTAGCGGTGATTCAAGTTTTATATTTAGAATGATCAATAGTGCTTTTGAAAAAATAGAAAAAAATTAATTTAATATACATTGTGTTAGGAATCTATATGCCAACTGTTGAAAGCTATTTAAATAATGATATTTTTCTAATTTCAATAGCCCATACTCTCTTCGAAGAGGCAAAGAATGAAAAACCTGGTTATATCTTCAAAAAAACTATACCAGCAATGCTTTTCTATTGTTTAGCTTTAGAATCCAGACTAAATACCTATGGCAAAGTTTTATTTTCTCAAGATTATAAAAAATTTACAGAGTCATCTCACTTAAAAAAGAAGGTTCGTTGGTTTTTAAGAAGATTGGGAGCTTACGAAAATGAGTCAGAGAGTGAAGAAAATAAAAAGATTGTTGAAGACCTTCTAGTGAATGTCGATATTATGGTGGATTTTCGAAACCTTGTTGTTCATTCAAAGAGTCTTGATTATGCTGAAACCAGAGAGCTAAAAGGTTTAGAGATATTAGCAGATAAATTTATTTCCAAACCAAGATTACAGAATGATTTTACGACATTGTACTCAATTGAAAGATGTGAGATTTTTAAAAATACTGTGTCGAACTTTGAGGTGATATGGTGTGTGAAAGCACAGCAGTTATTCCCTGATCTTGATCCTAAAAAACTCTATGGTATCCCACATTCTGAATCACGCAGTTGAACTAAAATAATAAACGGAATTAACATGACCAACGCGCACAACGTCACCTACGAATCTGTCTTCCAAGCCGATATCGTCACTCAGATGCAAGCGCAAGGCTGGAAAATAGGTCATGCCAGCGGCTATCAGGCAGAGACCGCGCTATATGAGCAAGACGTACTCGACTTTGTGCAGAGCACCCAGCCGCAAGAGTGGCAGAAGTTCTGTCGCACTTATCCTATCGATTCTGAGCGCCACTTTATCAGCGCATTGATTAAGCAGCTGAACAAGGCCGATGAACACTCAACCGATCAAGCCTCGCGCACCTATGGCACATTGGGTGTATTGCGTCATGGCCTAAAGATCCGTAACGCGCGTTTTAGTTTATGCCAGTTCAAGCCTGAGCATAGCCTCAACCCTGAGACCATGGCACGCTATGAGGCCAATATCTGCCGTGTCGTCCCTGAGGTAGTGTATAGCCCTCATACCAG